>SFJB01000179.1 GCA_004555145.1 Bacteroidales bacterium
CGTACCTATCGCCCGTCTCGCAGCCGCCCAGGCCGCCATCACTCAGGCAAGGTAATTATTTAACATCCGGGCAAGTCCCGGGTACGGATAAAAGAAAAGAGGGTGACCGAAAGGCCACCCTCCTTTTGGTTGAGGTACCAAGATTCGAACTTGGGCAGACAGAACCAAAATCTGTAGTGCTACCATTACACCATACCTCAATTCCGGACTGCAAAGATATGCATTTTTTCAGGAATCTGAAAATATAAGCTGCATCAACGTTTGGCTTTGAAGTACTCGCGCATAAGGGCAGCGCATTTTTCCTCCTCGACCCCCGCGCTGACACGGGTTTTCGGGTGGAGCAGGCAAGGACTGAAGAGACTGTAGCCGCGCTTGGGATCGGGTGCTCCGTAAACCAGCCGTCCCAGCTGAGCCCAAGCCAGCGCAGCCGCACACATTGGACATGGCTCTACGGTGACATACAAGCTGCACTCGTTCAAATACTTGCCGCCTATTGCCTCGGTTGCCGCCGTGAGGGAAATCATCTCCGCGTGGGCGGTTGGGTCATTGAGCCTCTCGCTCATATTGTGGCCTTTTGCGATGATGCGTCCCCGGCACACCACCACTGCTCCTATCGGCACCTCGTCCTCCGCCGCCGCTTCTTCCGCTTCCCGGAGCGCCGCCTGCATATATCTTATGTCCTCCGCACTTGCGGAAACAGTTGATTTTTCGGGGGTTTCCATAATTTTACCTCTTATTTCCACAAAAATACAAAAAATCAAAAACAGTTTCTTAACTTTGCCGGATATGAGATTATTTCTTATAGACGGACACGCTCTGATTTTCAAGATGTACTATGCTTTTCTGGGCAGGCCTATGGTCAACTCGAAAGGTGAAGACACATCCATACTATATGGTTTCACCAAATACCTTCTTGAACTCATCAATAAGGAGAAACCTACCCATCTTGCAGTGAGTTTCGACCCGCCGGGAGGGACCTTCAGAAACGAACTCTATCCTGCCTACAAGGCCAACAGAACCGAGACTCCGCGTCTTGTGATAGATGCTCTTGAGCCTCTGACTGAGATAGTTGCGTCCCTGAATATACCCGTACTTATGGTGCCCGGTTTCGAGGCTGACGACGTGATATGCTCCGCTGCCCTGAAGTTTGCATCCGAAAAAGTGGATGTATATATGGTAACGCCCGACAAGGATTACGGGCAGATGGTCAGACCTCATATCTACCAGTTCCGCCCCGGGAAATCGGGCGGGGAGAATGAACTGCTGGGCGAGAAGGAAGTTTGCGAAAAGTGGAACATAACATCCTGCTCTCAGGTGATTGATATGCTTGCCCTGTGCGGCGACAGTTCCGACAACGTGCCGGGAGTGCAGGGCGTCGGTCCCGTGGGTGCTGCCAAGCTGCTCGCAAAGTACGGTAGCCTCGATGGGATCTATGCCCATATCGGAGAACTCACTGCGAAGCAGCAGGAGAAATTCCGTGAGGCTGAAGACTACATCCAACTCTCACGTCAGCTGGTTACCATCAAGACCGACGTACCTGTGGATACCACTCTGGAAGCTATGGCCATAGATACCCGCTACAGCCCGGAGGTGAACGAACTCTTCGACAGGTATGAATTCCCTTCCTTGAAGAGAATGGTTGTCGCCATCGCCGGGGAGAGTGCCGGGGAAGTGCCTCAGGTCCCGGCTTTCGACTACGGTACCGTGGCGCTCAAGGAAGTGTCCCCTGCATCAATCAAGGCTGAGCGCATAGGTCTGGAAATGAATGGAGACCTCCTCTCCGTGACGGATGGCAGCTCTTATGCCTCTGCCGTACCCCAGTCCTTCAGAAACATCCTGGAGGATGAGTCGGTGGTAAAGGCGGGTTTCGGAATCAAAAGGATAATGCTGGCCCTTCATTCCAGGGGCATAGAACTGCGAGGAAGGCTGGAAGATCCGGAGCTGATGCATTATCTGATAAATCCCGAACGCAGCCATAAGTCGGAATCCCTCCTGAAAGAATACCTGGGCGTGGATGTGGAATCCCTTCAGAAGGCAACGGAACTGGACCTTTTCGACCAGGCAT
>SFJB01000056.1 GCA_004555145.1 Bacteroidales bacterium
ATATTGAATTTCAACGCAATAGCCCAGGGATACAGTTGCGATATCGTAGCAGAGTACCTCTATTCCATAGGGGTCAAGGACATGCTCGTAGACATAGGCGAAATCTTCTGCGACGGCAGGAACCCTTCCGGAGAGGGCTGGAGCATAGGCGTGGACAACCCCGTGGACGGCAACGACAGCCCGGGCAGCGACCTGAGAGGCATATGGAGGAGCAACGGTGCCGCGCAGGGCATAGTTACCTCGGGCAACTACCGCAAGTTCTACGTCAAGGACGGGAAGAAATACGCCCACACAATCGACCCCAGGAGCGGAAGGCCGGTGGAGCACGGATTGTTGAGCGCAACCGTGGTAGCCCCTACGGCAGCCGAGGCGGATGCGCTGGCGACCGCGTGCATGGTACTCGGTCCACAGGGAGCACGGGAGCTGGTGGAAGCTCTGGACGGGGTCGAAGCGTACCTGATCTTTGCAGACGGGGTATGGACTTCCGAGGGCTTCAATCTTGAACAATAACAGTGCAGAAGATGGAAAACTTTGCGTATATTTGTGTTTTATAAAGGAACTTTTATGTCAACAAACAACGAAATACTGGGACTCGACTACAATACCTCGAGGGAGAAGATGGCAATGCCGGAATACGGCCGCAACGTGCTCAAGATGGTCGAGAACCTGAAGACCATAGAAGACAGGGAGAAGCGCAGCCAGCAGGCGGCGGCAGTGGTGAAGGTGATGGAGCTGCTCAATCCCCAGGTGCACCAGCAGGACGATTACGAGCACAAGCTCTGGGACCAGCTGTATATGATCGCAGGATTCGATCTCGACATCGACTCACCGTACCCTTGTCCTGTAGCCGAGGAATTCAGCAAGAGCCCGGTACCGCTGCCGATGAAGGATAGCAAGATCAGGGCTACGCACTACGGCAGGAACATTGAGAAAATCATCAATCTCCTGAAGGCGGAGCCGGACGGAGAGGTAAAGACCGAGATGCTCAGGGGCCTTGCCACCTATATGCGCCAGCAATACCTCATCTGGAACAAGGACAGCGTCGCTGACGAGACCATCTTCCAGGACATAGAAAAGATGTCCGATTACGAGATCCGGATACCTGAAGACTTGAGTCTGGACAAGATTTCATCTGATCTCAATTTCTCGAAGCCGGGACTGGGCATCAATGTCGGCCAGCCGGGTGGCGGGAAGAACAGGAACAAGAACAAGAAACGCAACAAGAAGAAATAGTTCCGATGTTGAAATTCTGGAGAAACTGGGATGAAGAGGAGAAGGCTTCGGCGGTGAGAATCACAGGCTTCTGCTTCCTCGCACTGACGGCTTTCGTGGCCATTTCGCTTATATCGTACCTATTCAGCTGGAAGCAGGACATGAGCCTGCTTTCGGCCACTGATGTCGTGAGCGCAGCCGAGGAGACAGTCAATGCCGCCGGCAATTTCGGGTTCCGCACGGGCCATCTTCTGGTATGCCGGCTATTTGGACTTGGCAGTTTCTCCCTTCTTATCATACTTGCCGCAATATCCCTCAGACTGATTGCAGGCAAGTGGAAGAGATCCCTTATCAAAACCGCCCTGATTGCCCTTTTCGGAGCATTCATCTCTTCTATGATTTTTGCCTATGCGGGCACTCTGCTGAATCTTTCCGACATTTTCGGGGGAGGACTCGGCGGACGCTGCGGCGCCTTCTGCGTGAGTTGGTCGGTCCTGCGTTTCGGCACAGTGGTCACGGGGCTCTTTCTTGCCATTCTCAGCGCCATCTTTCTTCTTTTCTCCTCCCGCAGATTCAGCCGCTGGCTCGCCGGAGTAGGCAAGGGCGAAAAGAAGGCAAGGAAGGAAAAGAAGGCAAAGGCCAGAAAAGAGAAAGTTGAAGAGACTGCACAGGAAGACAACAGTCAGGAAAACATCGAGGAAATCCCTGTCGCTGAGCCCGTGGAGATTGTCCTTCCCGAGCCTGAACCGGTAAAGCTGGAGGCCGAAGCTAAGCCCGAGCCTGAAAGCACAGGCAATGCCGTCCCACAGGCAGAAGGCAGCTTCGAGGTGATTTCCGACCAGTCCCTTAATGCGGAAGTGACTGAAGAACTCAAGCCTATAGACAACCGTCTGGATCCTCCTGACGGACTTCCGTCATACAAATTCCCTCCTCCACTCGATCTGCTCAAGAACCATTCCAGCGGGCGCAAGGAGGTTTCCACCGAAGAGTTGCAGCGCAATAACAACAAAATCCGCGCAGCCCTGGCAAATTACAAAATCCAGGTGACTGACGTCAAGGCGCAGGTAGGGCCTACAGTCACCCTCTACAAGGTATATCCTGCCCCCGGAGTCAAGATTGCCGACATCAAGAAGCTTCAGGAGGACATAGCCCTGTCGCTGAACGCGAAGGGCGTGCGTGTGACCACCCTCTCGGATTCCGTGGGAATAGAGGTGGCCAACGACTATGCCTCCATAGTTCCGCTGAAGGCCCTCCTCAACGACGACGCCTTCCGCAACAGCAAGGCGGATCTTCCTGTAGCCATAGGATACACCATCACCCAGAAAGTGAAGGTCTTTGACCTCGCCGACGCACCGCATCTTCTTATCGCAGGTGCAACCAAGCAGGGCAAGTCAGTGGGCCTCAACGTGATAGTGTCTTCCCTGCTCTACAGCAAGCACCCTTCGGAATTGAAGTTCGTCTTCATCGACCCGAAGATGGTGGAATTCTCCTCCTATGCCCGCCTGCTCAAGCACTATCTCGCTGTGCTTCCAGAAGCCGGCAGCGAAGAGGACGAGATGTCCAGCGCCATAGTGAAGAAGCCCAAGGATGCGGAGAAGATACTCAGGTCCCTGTGCATCGAGATGGACGAACGCTACGAACTGCTGAGCAAAGCAGGAGTCAACAATATCAAACTGTACAACGGAAAGTACAAGGAGCGCAAGCTGCGTCCTGACCACGGGCACAGGTTCCTTCCATACCTGGTGGTGGTAGTCGATGAGTACGCTGACCTGACTATGACAACGGGAGCCAGCCCTGACGCGAAGGCTGCCAGCAGGAGCATCACCAATTCCATCATACGCCTTGCCCAGAAGGGCCGTGCTGCCGGTCTGCACGTGATACTGGCCACCCAGCGACCTTCAGTGGACGTAATCTCCGGTATCATCAAGAGCAACTTCCCTATGCGTATCGCATTCAGGGTGGCCTCCAGAGTGGACTCCACGACCATCCTCGACAGTCCGGGAGCGGAGAAGCTCATAGGAAGGGGCGATATGCTCTTCTCTGCGGGCATAGATTCAGAGCGCATCCAGTGCGGCTACATTGACGGAGATGAGATCGAGTCCATCAACGGATTCATCAGCGATCAGACCGGGTACGGAAAGAGCTACAATACTCCGTATTATCTTCCGGAGGCAGCGGAGGCGGGAGCCGACGGCGCAGCCGGCGGTGGAGGCGGCAGCCTCGACGCGAGGAGTCTCGACGAGCGTTTCGCCGAAGCGGCCCGAATGGTAGTGACCACACAGAGGGGCTCGACCTCAGACCTCCAGCGCAAACTCGGAATGGGTTACGCCAAGGCAGGTCGCGTTATGGACCAGCTGGAGGCAGCCGGAATTGTAGGCCCTCAGGAAGGCTCCAAACCGCGTCAGGTCCTCATACCCGACCTGGATTCCCTCCAGCCTATACTCGACTCTTTTATGAAGAGCATGTAATTTCCAGCTTATGAAGCGGCACTTTGCAATCATACTCCTGAGCCTATGCCTGGCACTTCTGCCGGGCAGGCTGAATGCACAGAGCTCCAGAATCGACAGCAACGCCCTGCTCGAGGAACTCATTGGCAGGCTGGACAGCAATAGGGCCAGAATCAGCTACCGATGCACTATAGACAACGGCACAGCCGTCAATCTTTCGGGCATCATTCTCCTTCAGGGGAACTGCTACTATGCCGAGGGTAACGGGCTCAAGATATACTGCAACGGGCCTACCCGCTGGACAGTGGACGAGGCAGAGAAGGAAGTTTACATCGAGAACTCCGACGGCATTCGGGAAGTCCTGCAATATCGGGATTCGATAACCGATTTTTCAATATCGGAGTTGCGCTACTTGGAATACTCCGAAGACCTCTCAGCCTTCATTTTCGACAGCTCCAAGCTCTCTTCAGATTGGGTGGTAACCGACCTCAGAGACTGAGTTTACTGCTTGGGTATCAGTATTTTATATGTCTTTCCGGCTTTGTTGGTAAGCATACTGTCGCGCAGCCACAGATTGGCACCCTTGAGTTGGGCATAGCTGACTCCGTGTTCCTCCGCGAAGTCCACCAGACTTTCAATCGGTCCGCTCACACTCACCACCTCAAAAGAGTCCAAAGGATACCTTTCCTTTTCATAGAAGCCGAAGGACTCCGGACTCTCGAAGAACATTTTGGCTGCAAGTATTCTGAACATATATCTGGACGTCTCCTCGACGAGCCAGAGATCCATTGCCTTTTTGCGCCTCTGGCTTTCGATGCGCCTCGCAATTCCGTTCTGTCCTCCATTGTAGCTTGCCGCCACAGTCATCCAGTCCCCGAACTTTGCATAGGCATCCTTCAGATACCTGCACGCGGCACGAGTCTCCTTCTCTATGTCGTAGCGCTCATCCACCTCGGCAGTCACTTCAAGCCCGTACTCCTTGGCCGTTGACTTGGTGAACTGCCACAGGCCTGCCGCTCCTGCTGAAGACAGCGCCTTCGGCTCGAAATTGCTCTCGATGGCCATAAGATACTTCAGGTCCTCCGGCACGCCCTCCTCCCTCATTATCGGAAGGACCTTCGCGAACATCCTATCGGAGCGCTTGAGCATCAGGGTGGAATTCGTGTGCATATATGTAAAGCTGATCAGTTCCCTGTCCATACGCTCATAAAGGTCCTGACGGTCGAAGCGTATGGTATCCCCGGCAAACACTATGAACTCCGGTACCGCAGGTGCCTTGGGGTGATAGTTCGATACCATCGCGGACAGCGAGAGAAACAACAAAGTGAAAAGTTTCATATCAATATTCAGTTAAAAATCCACATAATCAACCCGGTCACGCTCTACATACCATAGGGCAGAGCTGCGCACGCGGTATCCCATAGCCTGATAAAGGCGGGCGTATGCCGCCACCTGCTCCCTGTACGCATCCCGACCGCGTCCGAACTTGAAATCCACGATCTCCACGGATCCGTCTTCGTGCAGCAGCACCCGGTCGGGACGGTGTTCATTGCCGTTTTCGTCGAACACGCTGCGTTCGTTGAGTACACGCACAGCGCTGTCCGCTCCTGGGAACCAGGCTTCCCGGGAAGCTATTGCGGCGGAAAGAATACTGCGGCATTCAGACGCCTGCTGCATGTCGAGTTTCCCGGCTTCCACCGAGGCAGAAAGCGAAGAATCCAGGTCAGCCGCCGTACGTACCCGGGACAGGATCTCGTGCAGCACTATGCCCTTGATGCGCGCTGAACCTCCGGCGCCAACCCGAGGAGAGCCGGAATCATCGAAGAGTTCAGAATCAGCCGAAAAGAAGTCCCTGTCTTCGTCGGCAGGACGCAGACGGTCGGCAATGGAAATGGAATTCCATTCGGCATCGAAAGGCGTGGCACTGTTGTCCTCACGCTTCAACACGGAAAAGTCATACATCTCTCCGAAGCTGATTTCCTCGAAACTGCCGCAATAGAGGTAGAGAAGTTCCGACATGCTCTTGAAGCTGTCGGAGCTATGGTTCTTTGCCGACTTGAAAGACTTGGAAACGGGCTTTGAAATAATATGCAAGTAATTGCGGGCTCTGGTAAGGGCCACGTAGAAGATGTTCAGATTATCCACCCTCTGGCGCTCGACTTCATCCGAGTAATCCTTGCTAAAGAGGGACTGTTGGGTGTCCGAGGTCAGTTCTACAGGATATATTCCGGAAAGCTCTGATAAGGCACCCTCCGCATTCAGGGCACACCAGTGTACGTCAGTCTTATACAGTGTCACCTGGTCAGCATAAGGAAAGATCACGTAAGGATACTCCAGACCTTTGGACTTGTGGATGGTGATGATGCGCACGGCATCCTCCCCTTCCGGCGAGCCTATGACAGGGGAAGACTCTTCCCAATGCTCGAGGAAGGCGCCAAGATTGTTGCCATTATCCTCCACCCAGGACTTGACCTCATCCATAAAGGCTTGAATGTAAAGCAATTCCCCTTCGAAAGATTTTGGGTCAGCCTGATAGAGGGAGCGAAGCAGACTCTCGCAGAAGTCGGTCAGGGAGCTGAAGCGGGATGGATACTCGATGGAAAGTGAATCCACCAGATAGGAGGAAATGGTATTGTCCGGATCCAGATATGCGTTCAGCAGGGCACTGAGCCTGCATACCAAGGATGAGGACTTCACGCTCAACGAGTCCTCGGAAATTACAGGTATTTCATTGGCTATAAGCATATTGGCGAGTTGAGTACCGTGCTTCCTGTTGCGTACCAGAACTGCCACGTCGCTGTAATGTGCCCCGGCCTGCAGTGCATCCCGTATCGAAGAGAGCACCAGTGCATCCTGATCACTGCTGAAGCTCACCCTTACTCCGCCGCTTTGGCTGTCCTCCCTCATCACACGCTGGTGCACGTCGCCGTAAAGGCTTGACTTGCCCAGCTGTGCGGCTGCATAGGAGAAGAAGCCGTTGTTGAATTCCACGACTGCGGAGGAACTCCTCCAGTTGCCCTTCATCGCCTCGGTATGCGCCTCGGGGAAACTTGCCTGCACCCCTTCGTGCAGCAGCTTCCAGTCCGAATCCCGGAAACGGTAAATGCTCTGCTTGATGTCTCCTACTATGAGGTTTTCATTGTGGTTCGAATCACTCTCCTTCAACAGAGGGAGGAAGTTCTCCCACTGTATGTTGGAAGTATCCTGGAACTCATCCAGGAGGAAATGCTCGAACCGCACGCCCATCTTCTCGTACACGAAAGGAGCATCGCTGCCGCCTATGATATCCTTCAGAATCGTGTTGGAATCGTCCAGACTCATCACGTTCTTCTCCTTCAGCAGGGCATCGAAGGTGGAGTAGAACTCCCGCGCCAGTCCCATACTGAACAGCAGGTCGCGTATGATCCAGGCGCTGTTGTAACTCTCTATGTTGTCTTCTGCATACTCCTGGAGCTCGGGATTGGCCTTCAGCAACGTCTTCTTGTTTTTCAGGCTCAGCCTGGTGCCCGGCTTGGGCATAGGGAAACCCAGTTCCGACATCCTCGACTCGAAGCTTTCCACTATCCTGTCGCAGAGCTCGCGCACCCGCTTCAGCCTTTCCTTGTCGACACAGCCATTGTCCTCTATCCCCAGTCTCTCGCACAAGGCACGGTGTTCTTCGGACTTGAGCCTCTTGCCCATTTTGTAGAGCTTGTCCTCCACTCCCGGTTTGTTGCCCCTCTCGAGACTGTCCCACACGCTCTCGCGTATCCAGGCAAGCACTTCCACGTCCTCGTCGGTGATGCCGTCCAGAATTCTGTCCATAGCCTCCTTGACGAGGGATTCCTTATCGAGTTCGATGCGGTAATCCGCAAACTGACCTATTTCCCGGGAGAAGGATTTGAGCACCTGCTGGAAGAAACGGTCAATGGTGCTGACCGCAAAGGAACCGTAGTCGTGAAGCATACGGACGAGCATTTCCCGGGCGCGGGCGTCGCTGCGTGAAAGCTTGTAAAGGTCTGAAAGTATGCGGCTTTTCATCTCCGCGGTAGCCTTGTTGGTGAAGGTAACCGCGAGTATATGCCTATATGCGTCCTTATTCCCGGCGTTCAGCAGCAGGTCTATGTAGGTCTTCGAGAGACTGTATGTCTTGCCGGAACCGGCGCTTGCTTTCAGTATTTTCATCGTCCGCAGAGAGTCTTGAAATTACAATAACTGCACTCCGTCTCCAGACTCGTGCGTCTGAATCCGATGCCGGGGTCACGCAGCTCGTTCAGCAGATTGGTGAGGCGCAGGTCCATAGCCTCCTTGAACTCCTGATTGAGCACTATGTTCTCCACAGGATTGCAGTGCAGGCGCAAAGGCTGATAGATGCTGTTGTATATGGTACGCCCCTTGTCCAGGCCGTTCAATGAAACCATACGGTCATAGAGATATAGCTGAAGGGCGATCTTTGGCCTGTCTTTATTGTCCGGAGCAAAGAGCGCTTCGACGACAGAGCCTGCATTGGCCTCGGTAATCACGAAATCGTTGTCCTCGACCTTGCCCGTCTTGTAGTCCACGATGCGTATCGCGTCGGGAGTCAAGCTGTCCAGCCTGTCGATGTAGCCCTTGAAATGGAAGCCGTCGATGTCCGCTTCCACCTTCTTTTCAAGACCCAGAACCCTAATTTCGTCAAGTTCCAGAGAACGCATCATCTCCAGGTCGCGCTTTATGCTGATATACACGTAGCGGCAGAGCAAGTCCCTGCTGATCAGATTCTTTCCACCCACTTCGAAGCAGCCGAGCTCCTCCATAATGAGTTTTTCCGCAAGCTCCACCACCGACGGCACGACAAGATGGGACGAATCGCGGTCCAGCAAGCCGGCGAGATAATCCGCGTCCACCCTGCCTCCGGGACGACGGTAGAGGGTCTGCATAAGCTTGTGGAACACATTTCCAAGCATTCCCATATCCAGGGAATCACTCGCCTCATCCGCCTTCGAGAGCTTTTTCACGGATTGGTAGTAGAACTGCGCAGGGCATCTCAGATATGCTTGCAGGCTTGAAGCCGAAAGCGTGGAATTCAGCAGGATTTCCAGGTCTTCGGCAGTCTTGGCAATTTCCGGCGGGGCTTCGTGGATCTTGAGCGGCGAGTTCAGGCGGCAGCGCGTGAGCGGAGCCTCGAAATGCAGTTCCAGCTGCTTGATGTAGCGGCTTTCCTCCCCATTGCGCAGGCCTTCCGTACGCGTGTCATAAAGTAGCCAGAGTCGCGAGCAGCGCTGTATCATCCTGTAGAAGTAATAAGCCCACACGGCATCCTGGTACTCGTAGGTCGGCATTTCAAAGCCTCTCCTGAGTTCACCCGGAATGAAGGATGCACTCACATTGCGCCGCGGGAAGAAACCCTCGTTGCAGTTGAGTATCACTATATTGTCGAAGTCGAGGGCACGGGTTTCCAAAGGTCCCATTATCTGCAGCCCCTGGAGCGGCTCTCCCTTGAAAGGAACGGATATGCCGCCCACCAGCTTATCCAGAAGGCGGAAATATGTGGCAGGTCGCACCGGAAGCCGGAAATTCCTCAATTTCCCGACAGCGAGGTAGTATTCTTTCGCGAAGGAAAGCTCCACGGACAGCTCATTATGCTCCAGCATACGCGACGCAACCAGGGAAATGAGCTTTTGCAGGTACTGTGCGATTTCTTCGCTCCCGTCAGCGTCATTGCGCGACGTATCGGTGACCACAGGGCGGAAAATGCAGGAGCAGAGCTCATCCACGCAAAGCCTGGATGCTGCTATATAGTAGCGGGATTCTGCCTTGATGAGGTCAAGGGCAGCGACGGTCTCGGGTCCGAGCACACTCTTGAGTATGCTGTTGGACAGTATTGACCATACCTGTTTCTGATAGAAGTAGCACTCGTCTTCCCGCACGCGTATATGCATCTGCAGGGCGCTTACATCGCTCATCAGGGCACGGAAACTGCTCGCTGCCATAGGGTAGCCCATAGTTACGTTCAGTTCGCCTATTTCCTCCGGAATGGAGTTGAGCACGGTCATAAGCATAGACTCGTCCGGAAGCACTACGGCAGTTTCCAGACCATGCGCTCCCATCTCCTCGAAAATCTTGGGGAGCTGCTTTGCCTGTCCCACAGCGGAAGGTACGCCAAGCACCTTTATCTCAGGCTTCGGCAAGACTTCTCCCGAATCAGGGATGAAGGCCTGGGGGAACTCAAGTACATTGTCGGCAAGGAAGAAGGAGGATTTGTTGTCTGAGTTCTTTATCCATTCGCTGCTGTAATCCCAGCAGAACTCGGCTATCCCCGCATCCCGCATCTTGCGCATCAGTTTCCTTTCGCATCCGTTGAGCGCATTCATTCCCACAAAAACATACTTGCAGGCATCTCTTCCCGCCGCTGCGAGCATATCCACAACCGGCTCTCCATCAAGCCTTTGAGCAAGATCCCTGTAGGCCATACCCTCATAGCATAGTCCGCGGCTGCCCAGCGTCTCATTGAATCTGCGGTAAAGAGGATAGAGTATGTTCCATATCTTCTTGAATTCATCCTTATAACGCCCACCTTCCCTGAAATGGGAGATGAAATGTCTGATGGCAGCTTCCTGGCTCTCGTCCAGGTATTCCATACTGTCCTGTATGCTCCTGAAATCCGCCACATTGGCAAACAGGGCCTGCGCCTTGACCAGATATTTGTCCACGTCGTCAAAGTCAGCAAGCAGCACATCTCCCCAGAAAATGAAGTCGTCCAGACTCTCGCAAGCAGGATTCAGCTCCTTGTAGCAGTCATAAAGCAGCAACAACTGCTGGACTCTGTCAGCCTTGCGCAAACTGCCCAGGCTGAAGAAGAACTCATTCATAGTGGTGATTTCCGCAGAGAGCAGGGGCTTTCCGGACTCAGCGGCCGACTCGGCGAAATACTTGCGGAGGAAGGCACAGGAACGTTTGTTGGGGAGGATGAAACACAGTTTGTCCATCTCCCCAAGGGCGAAGTAATGACTTGCAGTCTGTTTCAGGAACGGAACCATCCCTGGACTATTCTTCTCCGAGGAACATAGGATCCCAGCAAGGGAGCTGCACAGGCTTCTGTTCAAGCATCTTTAGCACATCCTCAGGCACAAAGCGCCTCTCTACCACGAGACGGAACATATATTCGTCGAACCACTCGTCGGTCATTATGATGTTTCCCTTGTAGCCGGATGCGGCACCCCAGCTGTTTTCGACCATCCATTTGCAAGGCTTACCGTCCTTGAGATCTACGGCAATCAAGGTCATTGCGTGGGAAGAGCCGCTGCTGTGGGTCATTACCCTCTGCTTCTTGTCCATCGAGAGATTCACTCCCAGCAGGGACTCATAGTCAAAATTGTCCAGGTCGGCTACGCCCTTCTTCCGGTCGAGGAATTTTGCCACATCACAGGAGAAATACATTGCAGTATTGGTACTCCCTGCAAGGGTCGTTCATAAGCATCACGTAGTTGCCCTTGAGGTCATAGCCGAGAAGCTCCTGATAGAAGCTCTGAGGGGTATAATTCCTGTCTTTCCACACGAACTCCTTAGGCGGCTTGCCGTATGCGAGTACGAGCAGGCGATATATTTCCTTGAGCATATCCGTCTTGAGACTTTCCAGATGTGCAGGAAGGTTCTTTTTCTTCACCTCAGGGAACTCGGAGCGCAGCTGGAGTCCGTCCTTGCGGAGCAGAATCTTGAGCTGGGTGGTGAAGGCAGAGGTATTGTTGGCAATATAACTTTCAGGCATAGCGGAAGCAGGGACGAGGCCATACTTTGTCACGAGATCGGCAACGCCGGTGAAAGTGCCGCCGTCGCTGAGAGGATTGGAAAAGAGCCAGTCCACTTCGCGGTCTTCGAAAGGCAGTTCCCTGGTGTCGATAACAGCCTGGAGGAATAGATTTGCCTTTTCAAGCTGATCATAGAAGAAGCAATAGGCCTGGGAGAACTGGAATTCGCCCAGATCCCATTTGTCAATGGCTGCAGCACGAAGCACATTGAGCCCGGTGAAAAGCCAGCAGCGGCCTGAGGACTTCTGGTCGGTGATGCCCTTGGTTCTCACCCTGTCGGAGAAATGCGTGTCAATCATAGCAGCATTGTCGGCATTCTCCGCAAGTACTGCTATCGATGTGGTATTCAAGGCATTTCTAATTGCCTTATCCGCCGGAGTGGAGACATAGGAATCCTCAATTTCCTTCAGCATCTCAGAGCTGATGGAGCCTTTCTGCTGAGCCTGGAGACTCAGAGCCGCGCACATTGTGAGCGCCAACAATACGGTCTTCTTCATAATTCTGCTTTATTTTACTATGATTCTTTCTATCCTACGGGGAACGGAGGTCAGGATTTCATACGGTATGGTGCCGAGTATACTCGCAAGTTCCTCCACAGTCGGGTCGTCCCCGAAAATGGTGACCGTATCCCCGGCCTTCACGTCCACTCCGCTCACGTCGAGCATACACATATCCATACAGATGTTGCCTATGGTCGGCACCCTGTGCCCGTTGACGCTGAACGATGCCGCTCCGCGCCCCAGATGCCTGTCCAGCCCGTCCGCATAACCCACCGGAATGGTGGCAATGACCGATCCTTCCGGGGCTACGTGTCCATAGCGGCCGTAGCCTATGGTGCCGTCTTCAGGGCGCAGGTGCTTTACCTGCAGCACCTTGACCTTGAGGGATGCAACGTGCCTGAGTTTCACGCCCGGCAGGGCGCTGATGCCGTATATGCCTATTCCCAGGCGTACCATATCAAACTGATACTGGGGGAAACGCTCTATGCCGGCCGAGTTCAGCACGTGCCACATCGGGCGGTAGCCCAGCGCGTCGCTCAATGCCTGGGCGTTGTCCCGGAACATTGCAATCTGTCCGAGTGTGAATTCATCTTCTTCCGGGTCTTCGGATGCGGCGAGGTGGGAGTACACCGACTGCACGCGTACCTGGTCGTGGGTGGCGAGGAAATCAAACAATTCCGGAAGCTCCGAGCTCATGAATCCCAGCCTGTGCATGCCGGTGTCGAGTTTGATGTGTACGGGATACTGCCTCATTCCCCGGGCGTCCAGCTCATCGCAGAAAGCTTTCAGCGTGTACAGGTTAGGGATTCCCGGTTCGAGGCGGTTGTCTATGATTTCCGGGAAGAAGTCGGTTCCGGCGGTGAGTACGAGTATTGGCAGGGATACGCCGCGGCGGCGAAGTTCCATTCCTTCGACGGGGAGTGCTACGGCCAGATAATCGGCGCCTTCAGCCTGTAACATTGAGGCAAACTCCACCGCGCCGTGTCCGTAGGCGTTTGCCTTGACGAGCACGAGCATTTTGGTGGAACGCTTGAGCAGGGAGCGGAAATAGCGGTAGTTATGTCTGCATCCCGACAAGCTCAGTTCCAGTCTTGAAAAATCATTCGCTCCATTCATATGCTACGACCGATATATTGATAAATTTAGACCGCGTTGCGGTTCTTCGTACAAAGTTCAAATATACGAAAAAAGCCCCATAGGGCGGCGAAAAAACTGAAAAAATGCACTACCGCCCCTCGCTGCTGCTTTCTGCCGCTGCTGTTTCTT
>SFJB01000057.1 GCA_004555145.1 Bacteroidales bacterium
CCACATACTTCCGCCATTGGTGGCAAAGGTTGCATAGTCAGGTGCTCCGACCATTACCCAGATTGCTTCCGTGTTGGCTGGGCTGACTATGTTCGCTGCCACGAACAGGTCTGAAATGACATTGCCGTCCAGGTCTTCGTTCGGAATGCCGTAGTTGGAGCCGCTGACGCCTGGCAGGCGGACACCGAAGCGATCTGTCATCAGCGGATGATGGTTGATGACTTCACGTGCGACCTTGGCTGCATCCTGGAATGCCTGCTTGTTGTCTCCGTCCTCGACGCCGAAAGCCAGATAGGCCTCGGCAAGGAACATGCGCGTCCGTACTGGGCTTTCACGTCCCAAGGCAAGCCTTCATAGGCTTCCTGCAGGTCTGAAATGGCAGCCGAATAGGTGTCGATGCGGGAAGCACGTACATAGGCATAGTTCGGGGTCTCGGAATACTCCAATACCAGAGGGACACCTCCGAACAGTTCGCCAAGACGCAGATACGAAAGGCCGCGAAGGAACTTCGCCTCTGCGATCACGCGCGCTTTTTCAGCTTCTGACGGCCAGCTTACTGCATCCATTTTGCTCAATGCAAGATTGGCATAGGAGATAATCTTGTAAAATTTGTCCCAAAAACTCTTTGGAAGACCGGAATCTGCGGACCAGGCAGCCTTGAAATTGCTCATATGTGAGCTCATTCCGAGGGAGAACTTGTTGTCCGTCATATCAGTGCCGGTTGAAATGTTGTAGGAGATGCCCATACCCATGCTGTTCGGGAAATAAAGCTCTTCGAATTCGAAGTAGCCTGTCCTGAGGGTGTTGACCACCTGGTCAGAAGTGTTGTAAGCGTTGGCTATGGTCAGCGCTGCCTTCGGCTTCTCCGTAAGGAAATCCATATCTGACTCACAGGAGCTGAGAGTGACGCCCAAGAGAAGCGCGCCGGCCAGGCCCAGAAAATATTGTTGAATTTTCATTTCTATTCCAATTTATGTTTCGTGTATCAGAGGGTTACATTGATTCCGAGGGTGATGGCTCTCGGAATGCCGATAGAGAACGCATTACGGGACTGAGGGTCGCTCATCTTCCACTTTGGAGCTATGAACAGCAGATTGCGGCCGGAGAGCGTAGCGCGGGCGCCTTTGATTCCGATTTTGCTGACGAAGCGGTTCAGATTGTAAGAAACTGAGAGGTCCTGGAGGCGGATGTGCGCGAATGAATTGTATACGGCATACCTGCTGTCGTTCACGTTCGGTGCAGGATAAGTGTTATTTGGCTCCTGAGCCGTCCAGAACGGGATGTCAATGACCGTGCAGGATGCGGTGGTGTCAAACGTCGAGTAGGCGAAGGTGTTGTTGGCCAGGCCATATCCGCCACCGCCGAAAATACCCTGAATCATAATGTAGAACTGGAAGTCACCCCAGCGGATGGTGTTACCCCAGGACAGGCGGAAGTTCTCGTCTCCGTAGCCCAGAATCTGCCTGTCATCCGGAGATGGATTGTCGGTTTGTTCTCCGTCGATGGTGTAGTATATAGGGCGGCCGGCATTGATGCCTTCCTGGAAAATGCCCTCGGTACGGTAACCGTAGATGGTGTTGATAGGATATCCGATGAAGAGTCCCTTGGTAAGGTCGTCCTGTCCGTCACCGTACAGATCGACAATCTTGTTGCGGTTAAGGGTGAAGATCCAGTTGGAAGACCAGTTGAGCTCGCCTTTCTTCACGTTGACCGTGTTCAGGTTGATTTCGACACCGTTGTTGTCCACTCTACCCATTGTTGCCTTCTGGGTGGTGATGCCAGCGGTCATAACCGGAATGTTGCGGTTGAAGACCTGGTCGGTAGTCTTGGAAAGATATGCGTTGACGTCGACATGGATGCGTCCACGGAGGAAATCAGCTTCGAAACCGCCGTTCCACGATGTGGTGGTCTGCCATCCGAGGGTAGGGTTGCCCAGTTCGGACAGACGCTGTCCCCAGTGGATCACTCCGCCTTCATAGTTAGGGATGCCACCGCCTTTTGCCAAGGCAATTGTGGAAAGTGTTCCGTAAGGAGAAATGGTCTGCGCGCCGTTCTTACCCCAAGACAGCTTGAGCTTGAGGAAATCCAGCCAGCGGACGTTGTCTTTCAGGAATTTCTCATTGGAAACGGTCCATGCGGCACCTATTGCAGGGAAATTACCCCACTTACGCTCATTGCCGAATACGGAAGAACCGTCACGGCGGAAAGAGGCGTTGAAGTGGTAGGTGTCCTTGTATGAGTAGATTATACGGGCGAGATAGCCGACATCGGTATGCAGAACATAGGTAGGATTGGAAATGCTCTTGTTGTCGGCATTGCCCAGTCCATACCAACCCAGAAGAGTGTTGCCGGCGGCGTTGAATCCCTTGCCGGTCTGGGACTGGTAGGTGGATTCCGCGCTGTCGCGGGTATATACCAGAGAGGCGCTTACATAGTGCTTGCCGAAAGAGCGGGTGTAGCTGAGAATGTTGTCGATTACCCAGTTCTCGGAAAGCGAGTGGCTGATAGAACCTTCCGCATTGGACAGGTTGTAGTATTCAGAAGTCTGTCCCAAGCCTTCCCAGTCATTGGAAAGAAGCACAGGGGACGAATTCTCGTAAGTGAAACTGTAGTTGTCCGAATTGACCTTGGTGTAAGAAGCGTTCAGGCGATAATTCAGACCCTGCACCCAAGGAATGTTGATGCTAAGGTAGCCTCCCAGATTCAGGTTGAACCTGCGGTTATCCTTGTCATACCCTACCTGGCTGTTCCAGAGCGGGTTGATTGTAGATGAGTTGACACCATCCACATAATAGCGAAGCGTCTTGCCGTCCGGAAGGTACGGTTCCATATAAGGAGACTGGTTCACGCGGGATGAGGCTGAGACGTGGTCGTCCACGGTATTCGTGTAGGCCATGTTGGCACCGATCTCGATGTCCTTGGTCACTTTCGTGCTCAGGTTCATCGATATGTTGTTGCGAGAGAATTCATTGCCTACCATAATACCCTTCTGGCCGGAATGGCCGAGGGCGACATAGTAATTGGAATTCTCCGTGCGGCCGGAGAAACTCAGGTTGTAGTTCTGTGTGTAGCCGGTTCTGGTGACAAGATCATACCAGTCCGTGGTTTCGCCTGCTTCATAATTTGCCTTTTCAAGGAAAGACATCCAGGAAGTGTTGGTAAGATCTTCGATACCACGGCGCGCATTGCTGAACTTGATGTAGTCCTCAGGAGAAAGGAAGCGCTGCCTGTAAGAAGGCGCGGAGAACTGGTGGGATGTGGAGAAATTGATGATCGGTTTACCCTCAGTCCCCTTCTTGAGGGTGATCATAAGAACGCCGTTCGCAGCTTTTGAACCATAGGCGGCCAGCGAAGTGGCATCCTTGAGCGCACTGATCGATTCGATGGAATTAGGATCGATATCCTCCAGGTTGCCGGTGTATATTACACCGTTCACTACGAGTAGAGGAGCAGTACTTGTCGAGTTGATAGATTTGCGGCCGCGGACCATAATGCTGGAGGTGGAACCCACGGTTGCGGATTCGGCGCCCATGATAACGCCGGACAGGCGGCCTCGGATCATATCGGATGCGTTGGTCAGGCCAAGGTCGGCCACCGGAGAATCACTCATCTTCATAACATCCACAGATCCGGTGAAATTCTTGGCACGGGTCGTTCCGTAACCGATGACGACCACTTCTTCCAACATTTCACGGTCTTCCTCCATCGTCACTTTCATCTGTGCCGAAGCCGGAACCTCCTGAGTGAGGAAACTGACTGAGGAGAATACAAGAATGGATCCTTCCGGAACAACGATCTGGAAAGTTCCGTTCAAATCGGTTACCACACCATTGGTGGTTCCCTTCTCAAAGACACCGGCGCCAATCATCGGGTCGCCGTTCTGGTCCACGACCGTACCGCTGACCTTGAGATTCTGGGCAGAAAGTGCCAGGGTCATCAAGGAGAGACAGACAGCGATGAACGCTTTTCTGAAAAAGTTTTGAGTCATATAAAGATTAATTAGTTAGTGCTGCAGCCAATAGGCTGCTGATTGTTGGCAAAGTAACAATAACATCCGCGCACGAGACCGCGATTCCGTTTCTTTTTTGCTGAATTCGTCCCGTTGGGATGCCATTATTGTTCCGAATAATAATGGCATCCGCGGAATTGGCTGATTATCAAATTGGCCCGCTCCATTCAGTGGAGCCGGCCCAGTTTGAAAAATAAGAGTTTGTAGTCCGTATCATTATTTCTTGGTAGCAGCAGCCATCATTGCCATAAAATCCGGCTGTTCCTTGATGATAGGCTTACCCATTGCAGAAGCGTCCGACGACTCGTCTTCGCTGAGTTTGAAAATCATATAATCCGGATGGTCGACGGTATAGGCTCTCCAACCCTCGCCGGGATTACCGCTTTTGAAGAAATTGGTCCAGCAGTTGCTCATATGCTCCGCCAGTTCATAATCCGCACGGGTGAACGGACGGTCGCTCCGGTCAAGGGACTTGAAGGTGTACCACAGTTCAGATGAGTGGAAGGCGCCCTTCATATCGTGGGAACCTGCCTCGTCGTCAGGAAGAGGACGGGCGAACTGATAGGCGTAAACCGCTTTGCCTGCTTTGTTCCGAAGTTCACAGAAAAGATCGATTCCATTGGTCAACACGCCCATATCATCCAGCGTGAATCCTATCATATAAGGGATGTCCTTGATCTTGCCTTCGCGTGCGGCATCGTCAAAACTCTGGGGTGATACCCAGCCGTCCACAATTGGACTGGTCTGAATACCATTCCATTTGCCTGTCTCCTCCCGGTATCTCCGGTTTATGTTGAAGATATCCTCTGCAGAAGCATTCCTCATCTTCTCGATAGTATCATATCCTGCCCAGTCAAAGATCCGTTTGTTGTTTTCCGCAATCTTTTCCAGCCCCGTAGCCTGGAGCATAGGACGGTCGGTAACGCCGCCACCGCTCTGGATGACGGCTTTTTTGATCAGGTCGCCCGTCATCGGCGAACTGACAAGGTTCTTTACGCTGCCGGCGCCGGCGCTCTGTCCTACAATCGTGATATTGTCCGGGTCTCCTCCGAAAGCGGCAATATTATTATGTACCCACTTCAAGGCGGCAATCTGGTCCAGCAGGCCATAGTTTCCGGAGACGTGATGCTCATTTTCTTCGCTCAGGAAAGGATGGGCAAGGAAGCCGAACACGCCCAGGCGGTAGTTGAACGTTACCAGCACGACATCCTTCGATGCCCATGCCTTTCCGTCCATCTCGGGCTCCCATCCCCAACCGGATGTATAGGCGCCGCCGTGAATCCACAGGGCGACAGGGAGCTTGCGGTCTTCTTCTCCCGGGGCCTTGGTCCAGACGTTCAGATACAGGCAGTCCTCGCTGAATTCAGGATCTCCCTCAAAGAAGAATTCCGATGTATAGCCGCCCGGCTGATGTTTTTCCTGGAGGCTCGGAGCGCCGAACGTGTCGGCGAGCTTTACTCCTTTCCACGGAGTTACAGGCTGGGGAGCCTTCCAGCGCAGCTCGCCGACCGGAGCGGCGGCATAAGGGATGCCCTTATATACATACACACCTTCCAGCGTGGTTTCCACGCCTTTGACTTTGCCCCCTTCGACTCTGACTATGGTCTTGTCTTGGGAACAGGCTGTAAGCACAGCTGTCAATATAGCGATGGAATATAAGATTCTATTCATATTGAATTCTTTTTATAGTGATTATATCCTTACCTCAGCCTGCTGGCGGATGTCGTCGGAGGCGGCACCGAGAAGGAGGACGAGTTTGCCGTGCTCCAGGTCCCAGGCGTTCTTGTCCACGTTCCAGTAACGCAGGTCCTTGAGCGGAATCTCGAGGGTGACGGTCTTGGTCTCACCGGCGGCGAGGGTGATGCGGTCGAAGGCTTTGAGTTCCTTTGCCGGCCACTCGACGGTAGCGTCAGGACGGGCAACGTACAACTGTACGATTTCGTCGGCAGTCATATTGCCCTTGTTGGTAAGCTTGAAGCTCACTTTTACAACGTCTTTCCTTGCGGACGCCTTCATTGCGCCGTACTCGAAGTCAACATAGGAAAGACCGTGGCCGAAGGCGTACATCGGCTTCACGTTCTTGGTGTCGAACCAGCGATAGCCTACGAGGGAGCCTTCAGTGTACTTGGATACCGGCTTAGGGAGCGAATTGAGGAAGGCCTGGCGCTCGGCCGGGGTCATCTTCAATACATCCTGGCGGTACATCAGGGAGAACAGGTCTCCGCCGGCATTCGATCCAGGGAAGTTTCCGAGGGCATAGGCAGGGGAGTCCTCGAGTTTCATAGGGAAGGTGAAAGGAAGTTTGCCGGAAGGGGCGATGTCGCCGAAGAGTACCTCGGCGAGGGCAGTTCCGCCTTCTGTACCGTTCCACCAGCCCTGTACAATTGCCGGGCTTACCGGTTCGAGCTTACGCAGGTCGGTAGGGCCGCCGGAGATAAGGACGGTCACGAGCTTAGGGTTGGCTGCATAAAGGGCAGCGACAAGTTCGTTCTGGCCGGTAGGCAGGTCTATGTTGCTGCGGTCTCTGCCTTCTGACTCAATGTTTTTGTTTGTTCCGCCGAAGAAAATCACTAGGTCAGCTTCCTTGGCAAGGGCAACTGCTTCTTCGACCAGGGACGGATCGGCAGGCTCGTCGATTGCGGCTGCCTCAAGAGGATTAGGTTTAGTCGGGGCGGGTCCCCAGCGCTGGCCCGGATAGTTCTTGTATCCCGGAGCATAAGACACCTCGACGTCATTGCCGGCACGCTTGCGTATACCTTCGAGCGGAGTGATTTCATAGAGGGCCTTGACACCGGCGCCCATACCGCCGGACTGGGTCTTCAATACCGCATTCTGCCCGATGACAGCAATCTTCTTCACGCTCTGTGCAATAGGGAGCAAACTGCCCTGGTTTTTGAGGAGGACGATGGATTTCTCAGCGACCTTCCTGGCAATTTCCTGGCACTCCGGCTGGGATGTCATCTTGGTATTGGCTACGTCATCAGGAATAGCCTCGATGGCGTATCGTACGCGAAGTATCTGCTTAACCTTCTCGTCAACCATCTCCTCAGTGAGCTTGCCTACCTTGATGGAATCGATTACAGGCTGTCCGAGGTAGTTGGATCCCGTCATCTGGACGTTAAGTCCGTGGAGCATCGCGCCCATAGTGCTGTGGGTGCCGCCCCAGTCGGAGACTGTGAATCCCTTGAAGCCCCACTCGCCGCGGAGAATCTCGTTCAGCAGGTGCTCGTTTTCGGAGCAGTAGTCTCCGTTCACCTTGTTGTATGCAGGCATAACGCTCATTGCTCCTCCCTCGACGACGGCGCTCTCGAACGGTTTGAGGTAAATCTCACGGAGGGTGCGCTCATCGATTTGGGCGTCCACGCTGCCGCGGTTGGTCTCCTGGTTGTTCACGGCAAAGTGCTTGATACACACAGCTGTACCCTTGTCCTGCACGCCGAGGGTGTACTGGAGGGAGAGTGCAGCGGAAAGTATAGGATCCTCACTCAGGTACTCATATGTACGGCCTCCCACAGGCAGGCGCTGGATATTTACGGCTGGGCCAAGGATGACATCCTTGCCGCGGAGACGAGCCTCAGTGCCCATACCTGTGCCGTAAAGGTAGGCCATTTCCCTGGACCAGGTGGCTGCAAGGGCGCTACCGGTAGGGAAGTATGTGGCGGAGTCGAGTTTCCAACCGGCAGGCTGGAAGCCGTTCGGGACACCTTCCTCGCGGATACCGAAAGGACCGTCGGCGTATTTCATGTCGGCGATGCCGAGACGCTCCACGCCGGCGGAGGACATGTTGGTCTTGCTGTGGAGCATTTCAACCTTCTCCTCCAGAGTCATCTGGGCGATGATGGCGTCGATCTCCTTGTCGTGGACGGTGAGCCTGTCCTGAGCGGAAGGCGTGGTGGTGCAGGCGGCGGCAAGCAGAGCGCCGGCTGCGAATACAAACAATTTTTTCATACTATGTTTTATAATATTATTACTATGGTAGTTATACATCTTCTGCCACGCTTGCCGATTAACGGAAAAGGGTAGGAGCCAAAGCCTGAAGGTCCGCACGCCAGGTAATCCAGGAATGACCCGCCTGGGCGTTCTCCATATATTCGTATTGGAGTCCGTCCTTGTCCAGTTGTGCACGCGTGTTCTGACAGTTCTTATATGCTATATCCGCCGGTCCGCCCTGGGTAAAGACCATCCTTTTGAAACTGCGGTTCAAAAGGGCTGCGTTCTTTTTCACCTGCAGGCGCAGACTCTCATTTGCAGGGTCTTCGCCCGGCATAAAAGACGAACTGAGCACCCAGACGTAGGAGAAGAGCTCGGGATGCGTGAAGGCCGCCTCCATCGTCTCCATTCCTCCCATCGATAGTCCGGCGATGGCGCGGGAATCCTTGCCGGTGAGAGTGTTGTAGTTGGCTTCTATGAACGGTATGATGGAGGATACCAGGTCTTCTGCAAAAGGAGGGACCTCGTTGCGGACCGGGATGGTTCCATTCGGCATCACGACAATCATAGGGACCATTTTCCCTTCCGCCAGCAGATTGTCCAGAATCCAGCCGGCAGCGCCTACACCCGGCCAGGAAGCATCGTTGTCCCCGCCGCCGTGGATGAGGTACAGAACCGGGAGCTTGGCATTGTTCTTTTCGTAACCGGCCGGTGTCCAGACGTGCAGACGACGCATCTGTCCCAGGTTCTTGGAATAGTAATAACGTTGGGCTACTGCACCGTGCGGAACATCTTTCACATATCCTTCCCCAACGGTGAGCAGTGAGGCCTGTTCCCCTGAAAGCGGAGCCTTTGGATCCTGCACCTTGACACCGTCAACCAGGAAACTATAGCGGAAACATCCTTCACCCAAGCCGTCAACCGTGCCTTTCCATACTCCGTTCTCAGCCTTGACAAAGGTAACGGGTGCACCCCAAGGCAAATCGCCGGTGACGCTTACGGAATGGGCTTCGGGAGCATAAATCTGGAAAAGGACCCTTCCGTCCGGAAAGACGCGGGTGCTCTGGAGAGTGTCATTGGGAGTCGGTTCGCGCAACCATCCCTGAGCCTGTGCGCCCAAATTGCCGCACAGCAATGCAAAAGCAATAATAGTAATGCGTTTCATAATTACGTGACTTGATGTTGCAAGATATGAATTTTTTAACAATCTGCCTCCCGATTCCGTACAATGAAAGACGAATTCGTCCCGCTTGAAGATGATTTTATTCCAAGCATGCAGGCAAGAGTAATAATTGCACATTTGATAAATAGTGCTTATATTTGTAACACTTGTTATAATACACCTGTTATGAATCAAAAACATATTGAAATAAAAAAGCTCGTCAAGTACTACGGGAAGGCAAGGGGAGTGACTGACGTCAGTTTCGATGTGAATCAAGCCGACTTCTTCGGATTCATAGGACCGAACGGTGCCGGGAAGTCAACCACCATCCGAATACTGACAGGCTTGATAAGGAGCAGCGGCGGAGAAGCGAAAATGTTCGGTATGGATGTGTGGAAGCAAAGGACAGAGATACTCAGCCATATAGGCTACCTCCCTTCGGAAGTATCCTTCTATCCGGGGCAAAGCGTAAGGGATGTCCTGGAACTGTCTGCCAGGCTTCACGGTGCTGACTGCAAGTCCGACACGGGAGTGCTTTGCGAGCGGCTGAAACTCAACGGCTCACAGAAGGTGGCAGACCTTTCTCTGGGCAACCGCAAAAAGGTAGGAATCGTTGCCGCCCTGCAGCACCGTCCTGAGCTCATTATTCTTGACGAGCCGACCAGCGGGTTGGATCCGTTGATGCAGCACGAGTTCTTCGAGATACTGAAGGAGAGGAACAATTCCGGAGCCACCATCTTCCTATCCAGCCACATATTGACCGAGGTGCAGAATTATTGCAAGCGTGCCGCGATCATCAGGGAAGGTGTGCTTGTGGCTTGCGACGACGTTGATAGACTCTTGAAAACAAAGGCTAAGAGCATCAGCCTGAAGGGAGACTTCAATCCCGAGTCCATCCCCGGATGTACGGCCGTGGAGCACAGCTCGGACAATGTGAGATTCCTGTACGACGGAGATATACGTCAACTGCTGCGCATTCTGGCAGAAAGTGACATCAAGGACCTCAGCATACAGGAACCGGGACTGGAAGAAATATTTATGCATTATTACGAATAGAAAAATGTTTTTCACTTTACTTAGACACGAACTGCGCCAGTCCTTCAGGAGCCTTTTGATATGGACTGCCTGCATAGCCTTCTTCATTGTTATATGCATCGCCCTCTATCCTTCCATGAAAGGTGAAATGGATCAGGTAGGCGAGCTCTTCTCCTCAATGGGATCCTTCTCCTCCGCATTTGGATTGGACAGGCTCAATTTCGGCTCGCTCATAGGCTTCTATGCCGTTGAATGTGGAAACATACTAGGGCTCGGTGCCGCACTGTTCGCTGCTATGATAGGAATCACGGCCCTGTCCCGGGAAGAGAACGGGCATACTGCTGAATTCCTCCTCACCCAGCCCGTAAGCCGCTTTGCCATAGTCAGTTCCAAACTCGCTTCCGTCCTGTTGCAGGTGATGGTAATCAATCTGATTTCCGGAGTATCCGCAGTATTGACCATGCTCTGCATAGGCGAGCCCATAGACTGGAAACCGCTGCTCCTTCTGAACCTCTCATATCTGCTGGTGCATCTTGAACTCGCCTGCATTACTTTCTGCATCTCGGCATTCTGCTCCCGCAACAACCCGGGAATAGGTCTGGGACTGGCAGTTGCCCTCTATTTCATTAATATTGTTGCCAACATCAGCGCCGAGGCCAAAAATATCAAGTATCTTACTCCTTTTGCCTACTGCGAAGGCGCGGACATAGTGACCAAAGAAGCCCTGGACGGCACTCTCATTGCAATAGGAATGGGCATAGCCGCAGTATGCATAGCCACTGCCTACGCAAAATACCTCAGGAAGGATATCAGGTAAGGACGTATATTTGTTCTTTTCAAGGAAAAAGTATAATTTTGCACTGCAAAAACGCTCGTGTCTCACGACCAAAGTTTCACCACAAAACACTTTGTAATTATGCTGATTGAAAGAAAACAATACGTAGATAAGTTGTTTAGCAAGAGTTGGAACGGTAAGGTGAAGATTATCACCGGCATTCGTAGATGCGGGAAATCTTTTTTGCTCAGAACCCTATATAAGCAGGCATTGATAGATGATGGTGTAAGTGTCGA
>SFJB01000058.1 GCA_004555145.1 Bacteroidales bacterium
ACAGCTCGACAAGAACTGGTACGGAGAGATCGACACCGACTGGACCAGCGGTACCCCCGAGCTGAAGGATGCCATTCTGGAGTACACCGGAGTTGACCGTCTGTCCATCAAGATGGGTAATTTCAAAGAGAACTTCTCCATCCAGCGCAACACCACCTCACGTTATCTTCAGTTTATGGAGAGGCCTATGGTGACAAGCCTTGCACCTTCACGCCATATGGGAATCAACGTCACCTATGACAGGCCTTTCATCTGGGCTTCCGCAGGCGTGTTCGGACCTGAGCTCAAGGGCGCAGAGGAACAGACAGCAATGGAAGACGGCAACAAGGATCTGGGTCTCAGCGAAGGTCTTTCCTACACAGGAAAGATTGTCCTCAGGCCGCTTTACAAGAAGGACAACGCTTCCCTTCACCTTGGAGCCGCATTCTCATACAGGAATCCAAAGCTCACCTCTACCGACGGTTACAACGCAACGCGTTACTCCTCCCGCAACTCCACAAACATCAATCGCAAGAAGTTCCTCGACACCGACGCAATCAAGGGCATCGACCACGAACTCGCATATACCTTCGAGCTTGCAGGACATTGGGACGGACTCCGTTATGAGGCAGCATACATAGCCCGCAGCGCCATCCTCGACCCTGACAAGGCCAAGATTCCTGAGATTACTCCTCAGACTGCAGACGGATGGTACGTGCAGGCCGGATGGCTGCTCTTCGGAGGAAACCAGAACTATGATGCAGGCGGAGCCAAGTACACCCGTATTGACAGCGGACGCGGCTGGGGTGACGTCGAACTCTGCGCAAGGTACGAATACGCCAACTTCAACTGTTCCAAGTACTACGCCGGAGGTTCAGCCCAGGCATTCACCCTCGGGCTCAACTTCTACCCAAGCAAGAACGTGAAGTTCGTAATCAACTATCAGTACAATATGAACGATAAATTTGCCAACGGCAAGGGCAGCACCGACGGCGTCGATGACGGCAAGTTCTACACCGGTTATGATGCTAACGGCAAGAAGACCAGCATCCCTAGCCAGATTGAAGGCAATGGTGGCATCAACTATTCAATGATTGCCTGCCGCTTCCAGGTTGCATTCTGATACAAACAAATATTATAAACAATTTAAAAAATCACTAAAAAATGAAAAAGTTACTTACTCTCGCGGCTATTGCCGCACTCGCTTTGGTTTCTTGCCAGAAGAACGGTCCGGATACCGACGATCCCAATGAAGGTGACGGGGTCAGCGTAGAAGGTCTTGTCTTCAATGAAGTTAACGGTCTCAAGGGTGCGAAGTACATCGAGCTCTACAACAACTCCGACAAGGAAGTATCCCTCGAAGGCGTTACCATCGTGAAGTATGACTCCAGCAAGGATGGCGGCAAGAGTGTCACCTGGACCGGAGCCAAAGGCATGACGCTCAAGGCAAAGGCATGGATTTACCTGGAGAGCTCAGACCTCTCTGACGAAGCTGAGAAAGGCGATCCGAACTACCAGTACCAGAGCGATAACCATGTCTTCGTTGGCGGTCTTTCCCCTAAGAAGAATATGAAGCTCGAACTCTGCGGACCGGACGAGAAGGTTCTCGATACCTTCACCCGCGGCTCTGAAGGCGCCGGCTGGAACCAGGTAGGCGGATACAGCGAAAGCAAGGAATGGTCTTACTGCCGCGTTCCGGACGGAAACGGCAAGTGGTACTTTGCAGTTCCTACCAAGGGCACCGCAAATGGTGAGAAGGCAGGTGATATCTCTCAGGAACCAGAAGCTTAATATCTGCAGGAAAATGGCAAAGGAAGAATTGAAAATCGGAGAAATCTCAAAGCCACGCTTTGAGTTCCGCTCATTCGGCCAGTGCTTCTGCGAGGCACACAAGAGAATGGCCAGGCTTTCAGTTCCAGTACCTGAGAAGGTATGGGAAAGGGAGAGCGACGAGATCTACATCATCTCACGCAAGAACGACATCAACAACACCAAGATCCGCAACGGCAAGATGGATATCAAAACCTATGTCCAGACCGTGGACGGACTCGAGCAGTGGAATCCTCTTATGAAGGGCGAGTTCCCGATTTCCAGGGAAGTGCTCGAGAAGGAAGTCTTCCCTGCATTCATGGTGGAGATGCCTCAGCTCGACAAGGACACGTACAGCTACGAAGAGTTCATCGCCATGGTCAAGGCCAACCCTGACCTCGCGGCAGTTCGCGTGCACAAGCAGAGATTCGGCTATATGGTAAACAACACCATCTGCGAAGTGGGCAACGTGCTCATCAACGGAGCAAAGGTGGTCACCATCAACTCCGAATCCACGGAAATCGAGGATATCAAGAAGACCATCGCCGACTGCGGACTTCAGGGAGTCGAGAACATCAACTACCTCCAGGCCATCAAGAGGGTGATTGGAATGTCTGACAAACCGCTGGCAAACGAATAGGATATGGCACAGGAAATCGAAAAGAAATTCTTGGTTGCAGGCGATTTCAAACCGTTTGCAAAGAAGGCCACCCGCATTACCCAGGGTTACCTCAGCTCAGTGCCTGAGCGCACCGTACGCGTACGTGTAAAGGGCGAGAAGGGCTTCATTACCATCAAGGGCATAGGCAATCAGAGCGGCGCCAGCCGATACGAGTGGGAGAAGGAAATCCCGGTCGCAGAGGTTGAAGAGCTCCTCAAGATCTGCGAGCCAGGAGTCATCGACAAGACCCGCTATCTTGTGGATGCCGGAGACCACACCTATGAGGTGGACGAGTTCTACGGCGACAACGAGGGGCTTGTGGTGGCAGAAGTTGAACTTTCCGACGAAGCTGAGGCCTTCGTAAAGCCTGAATGGCTTGGCGAGGAAGTCACCGGCGACGTGAAGTACTACAACTCCATGCTGTTGAAGAATCCATACAAGAACTGGAAGTAATTTCCGTATCACGATGACTCGGGACGGAATTGTCAAAGTCGAGGAGCTTTAGTCTTTCTGCTCCTTCTGCCTGTTTTTGTCCTTTTCGTACAGAAAACGCTTGATCTTGTGGGTTGCGGTCTTCACGAAAGGCTCGCGCTGGATTTCCACCTGGCGTATGTTGGAGAATTTGCTGACTCTCGCATTTACGAATTCCTTGATGGACTTCTGCAATTCTTCCATGTCCTCGACGAACTTGTCCTCGCCCTCGAGATTCCAGTTCAGGATATTGTCGTTCATCTGCACGAGTGCTACAAGCTTCCCGTCGCGCTGTACGACCAGCGACTCGCCCACTCCTTCGAAGCTGTTTATGACAGCCTCGATTTCCTCCGGGTATATATTCTCTCCGGAAGAGCCCAGAATGAGATTGCCCATGCGTCCCTTGATGTAATAGCGTCCTTTCTTGTCCACGCTTGCAAGGTCTCCCGTCCTGAACCATCCATCCAGGCCGAGCACCGGCAGCGTGCGCTCGTAATCCTTGTAGTAACCGAGCATCACGTTCGGTCCCTTGACTATGAGTTCACCCTCCCCTGTCTCAGGGTTGACGTTGTCGAGTCTCACCTCGACTCCCGGCACTGCCCTGCCTGTGCTGCCTACCCTGGTCTTATGCGGCGATGCTGCGCAGATGAGCGGCGCGGTCTCGGTGAGTCCGTAGCCGATTGCATACGGGAAACCGGCGCGCTTGAGGAACTTCTCGACATTTCTGTCGAGCTTCGCGCCACCGATTCCGAAGAAACGTATTCTGCCGCCGAAGGTCTTCATCAGCTTCATGCCCACGAGCTGGTACAGGAGCCAGGGGAAATGGCGCTTGAGGGCAAGCAGGAAGCGGCTCTTGCGTATGGTAGGGAGCACGCTGCTCTTGTATATCTTCTCGATGATGAGAGGCACTGAAAGCATTGCGGTTGGGCGTACCTCCTTGAGCGCCGCGATGAGCACGGTAGGAGTCGGGACCTTCTGGATGTAGCAGACTCTGGCACCGGTCGCAAAAGGATACAGCATTCCTATGCTCATCTCGTAGGTGTGTGCCATAGGGAGGATGGAGAGCATCACGTCCCTCTTTCCTATTTTGTGGGAATGCCAGGAACTCATAATGTTGGTGCAGAAGTTCCTGTGGCTGAGCATTACACCTTTGGCCTTGCCGGTGGTGCCGGAGGTGTAGATGATGGCCGCCGTATCCAGGGAGGTGGGGCTTCCCACCTTTCCGTCGCAGGTATAGGTCCTGCCGTCCGACTTGATGAAGCTGAAGTCGTCGATGTCGATGACCAGGTTCAGTCTGTCTATCATCAGTGGATCGAGTTTCGGAAGCTGCTTTCTGGAGATGAATATGGCCTTTGAATCCGAATGGGTGAGGATGTTCTCCACCTCATCGTGTGAAAGCTCCGGGAGCATAGGCACCGCAATCCTTCCGAAAGCAGTGATGGCGAAAAAGGCGACGGTCCAGTTCGGCATATTCTCGGAGAGTATGGCAACCTTCTCAGTGGAGCCTATTCCGAAATTGGAAAGCACTCGGGAGAGATTGTCAGCCTTTTCCCTGAACTGGGCATAAGTGTAGCGTTGCTCTCCGCCTACGAACTCGTTCGCCACTTTCTTTGCGAATTTGGCGGTGGAGTAATCATAGACTTCAGCAAGGGTGTTGAATGATGGTTTCATGGGTTTTAGTACACTCTACAGGTTATGAATGGCTTGATTTATACGCCGCTAGCCCGGCTTCAAGTATGGATATGGCTTTGCGGAGTTCAGGCACTTCCAGCACGTATGCAATTCTTACCTGGTTTCGGCCGACTCCCGGAGTCTTGTAGAATGAGGCGGCAGGAGTTACCATCGTGGTCTCGGAATCGACCCTGAAGTCTGTCAGCATCCACTTAACGAAATCCTCTGCATCCTCGACAGGAAGCTCGGCAATGGTATAGAAAGCACCCAGAGGCATGGATGCCTTTACGCCGGGGATGGCGTTGAGCATACTGACAGCACAGTCCCTGCGACGTATGTATTCCTCCTTTACCTCATCAAAGTAGCTCTGAGGAGTATCGAGAGCACCTATTGCGGCATACTGCCCGAGCACAGGAGGGCAGAGTCTTGACTGGGCGAATTTGAGGGCTGCCGCCATCACATCCTTGTTGTGGGAGATAATGCAGCCTATTCGCGCACCGCAGAGGTTATATCTCTTTGAAACTGAATCGACAAGGATAACGTTCTGCTCGCATCCGGGGATGTTCATGGCGGAGAAATGAGGCTCCTGGGTGTAGCAGAATTCACGATACACCTCGTCGCTGATCAGGAAGAGGTCGTGCTTTTTGCAGAACTCGCCCATAGCAATCATTTCCTCCCTGGAGAAGAGCTTTCCGGAAGGGTTGCAAGGATTGCTGATCATCACGGCCCTGGTCCTGTCAGTGAGGAGTTTCTCGAATTCGGAGATATCAGGAATTCTGAAATCTTCGTCGATATTGGTAGGAACGGCCTTCAGAGTGATACCGTTGAGATATGCAAAAGTCTGATAATTGGTGTAGTATGGCTCGACTACAATGATTTCGTCTCCCCTGTCGGCAGCAATCTGCATAGCACAGGCAAAGGCTTCGCTTCCAGCTACTTCCACGAGCAGCTCGGACACATCGATGTCGATGCCTATCTTCTTGTAGTACTTCTCGACGAGTCCCTTGCGGAGCTCGATGAGTCCTGCGGAGTTTGTATATGACAGGTGATGCATCGATTCACAACGCTCTTTGACGGCGTTGATTGCACAATCCGGAGACTTGATGTCGGGAGCGCCCACATTGAGGTGATACACCTTGACGCCCTGCTCTTTGGCTGCATCTGCGAGAGGGACCAGTTTCCTGATTGCCGAAGCCGGCATTCCGCTCGTCTTATCTGAAATCTTAAGTGACATTTCTTGACTATTTATTACAATTTACAAAGTTATTCATTTTTAGCGAGACTGCCAAAAGCGTCATAGCAAACCGTTTCCAGCACATCCTCTTCTGACATCGACTGCGGGTTCGTGCCGGGGACTCCCTTCGTCCCTGCTGAAATCTTCAATAAAAATGGACAGGGGGTGCCTGTCCACTTTGTGTTCCGTTGTTGCGTCTATGACCTGTATGTCACCGTCATCGACTTCCAGCATATGTCCTGGGACCGTCCACAGCTTCGAGATAGAGCATCCTGCTCGCCCAGCTGCTCGCGAACTCCTGGTTCCTTACATTGTGGGTATATGGCAGGGATATGCCGTTTTCCATCAGGAAACGTCCGGAGAACACCTTGCCCTCACATGGCAGAGGATTGCGGTCGATTGAGTGCAATTCCTTGATTCTGTAATACTTGTCAGGATCCAGTCCGTTCATCTTCACTACCGGAAGGTGTTCGTCGCAGAAAGTCAGAGGTTTCCACCAGTAGAACACGGCCTTTTCCTTATCCTCGCTGCAGTACATCAGGGAAGTGATGCCGTCGTTGTCATACGGGCTGTTGAGCCTGTAAAGGTCGCCGAACTGCACCACAGGGCGTATCATTTTATAGTCTTCGATGGCCTCACGGCAGAGCTCCTTTTCAGCCTCACTCATATTGGCAGGCTGAATTTCCATTCCCAAACGGCCGCTCATTGCCACGTCGATGCGGAACTTGATAGGCACTACCCTGCCGGTCTGATGGTTCGGGGCAGCGCTGATATGGGATGCCATTGTGATTGCCGGGTAGAAGTATGAAGTTCCCCACTGCATATAGAGCCGCTGCAGGGCATCGGTATCGTCACTTACCCAGAATTCGTCAAACCAAGGCAGAATGCCGTAGCTGGCACGGCCGCCACCGCTTGCGCAGGCCTGTATGGTGAGATCAGGGTACTTCGCGCGAACCCTGTTAAGCACTTTTTCGAGTCCGCGATGGTACTCGATGAAGAGGTGGTTCTGGTTCTTGAGGTACGGGGAGCCGTGGGCTGATATATCCATATTCGCATCCCACTTGATGTATGCAATGTCCGGGTTTTCCTCCATGATGCCGTCAACCACGCCCACTACGAAATCCTGCACTTCAGGGTTGGAGAGGTCGAGCACGAGCTGTGTGCCGCCGCGACCTGTCACCAGATTCCTGTTATCCGCCTTGAGCACCCAGTCCGGATGCTGCTCGTAGAGTTCGCTCGCGGTATTGGTCATCTCGGGCTCGATCCAGATTCCGAATTTGATTCCGTGCCTGTCGGCCATCTTTACGAGTCCGTCAATTCCATTTGGCAGTTTCACCTTATCGACTTTCCAGTCTCCGAGCGAGGAGTTGTCGGTGACTCTGCGGTACTTCTCTCCGAACCAGCCGTCGTCCATCACGAAGAGTTCGCCGCCCATGGAGGCAATATCTCCCATCATACGGTCCATCCCTTCTTCGTTGATGTCAAAGTAAACGCCTTCCCAGCTGTTGAGCAGTATGCGGCGCTCCACGTTTCCGTTGGCTATCTTCCAGTTCCTGCCCCAGCGGTGGAAATTGCGGCTGACGCCGCCCAATCCCTGCTCGGAGAAGGTGTATGCGAGTTCAGGTGTGGTAAAGGACTCCTTTCCGGCAAGGTCGTAATTCGAGTCTTCCGGACAAATGCCGGCAAAGAGGCGATGGTAATCGCTGTCCAGGGTATTGATGCGCAGCTCATAGTTGCCGCTGTAGCATATTGCGGCTCCGATGGTGCGACCCGCATCCTCGCGCGGCTCTCCGTCGAGGGATATCATCACCTCCCCGTGCATGGTGTGGGAGTTGCGCACGCCGTCCCTGTTCTTGATGACCTTCATTCCCCTGCTGATAGGCTCGCTGACCACGCGGCCTTCATTTGCCCAGGATCCGTAAAGGTATGATACCCAGGCATCCGAGTAGCGGAACGGGAGGCTTCCGGAATCGAAGCGTGTGAGCTTGACAGGCTTCTTTCCCTCGTTTGTTATCACCGTCCAGGTACTTATCATATCTTCCTTGGCGTAGGTCTTGAAATGGGCTACCACGCTGAACGGATAGTAGCTGTCGCGACTGGTCACGGAAAGGATTTCGCCATCCTCCCAGGTCTCGCGGGCCACGGACACCACCTTCAAATTGAGGGTCATGTTGCCGTCAGGGAAGATTACGCTGAGCGCTTCTTCCTCCTTGCCTATCAAACCGTGGGCAGGGTATGCCCTCTGCGGCCTTACTCCCGCAAAACGGAGATTGTCCACATCCTGCCGATTGAGGAGGGATCCGTAATAAACTATCTGAAGTTCACGGCCTGGCTCGGCGTCGAGAACCATTGTGGTGGTGGCAGTGTTCAGCACCTCCCTGGCATTGAGCATAATACAGCCCAGAAGCGCCAATGTGGTCAATATAGACTTTCTCATAATCTGTATCAGTTATCGTTCAAATATAGTCAAAATTTGGAGAATTATAATTATATTTGGGAACAAGACTTAAAAACTTTATGAACTATGGACTTTTTAAATTACTTCCGTCCAGCTGTTGCGGAACGCACGCGGACGATTGCAGCTCTTCTTTCCTGCAGCCTGATTCTTTTCAACTCTTGCAACAAAGACCTTAACCCGGCTCCGGAGAAGCATACGGATGCGGAATTCAGGCTCATCCTTACCGAAACGCGCCAGGGAAAGGATTTCATCTGGGAGATGCGGGACGGGAAGCCGTTTTGCGAAGAGCAGAGGCTCCGGGAACTGTGGGTAACCGGATGGAACGATTGCCTGCTGCTCGCCGAGGGTTTGGAAGAGGGTTTCGACGGAGTGAATTTCTCATCCTCCGACCCCGGAAAGGTGCGTATCGAAAAAATTGACAGCTACCGCTGCCATCTGCGGTACATCGCAGACAGTCCGGAGGGGATCAGCATCCACGCAGAGGCGGGCAGCAAGACGCATAGCTTTCAGCTGTTTTCAAAGGAGAGAATAGAACCTGAGGGCATAAGCCTGAGCATAGGAGGCAGGGAGCTTCATCTGGATTTCAACCCGCGGCACAAGTACCCCTACATCTACGACGGGCAACCGGCAAGCGAGCATATCAAGCTGGGCAAGAACCTCCAATTCTATGTATGGTACAATGATGGGAAGCAGGATATCGCCCTCTACGACGGTGACAAGCCCTGGGAAGGCGAGGTGCTGGAAATCGGGGAACTCATACCGGAGAATGCCTCCTTCCGCCACGTGGTGAACTGGATATCCAGGCACGACGGCGGAGATTGGTACAATGGCGGAGTGAACTGCGTGCTCCGGGAGGATTTCGGTCCCTGGCCTCAGGGAGGCTGGCAGAATTCCGAGGGCTTCACCGGGCTCGACTGGTCTGAAGTTCAAGGTCGCAAGGTCACAGTCCTGCGCCCGGGACTGCTCTCCGGCTTTTTCATCCTCAAGGACAGCAAATTGCCGGACCCATCGAAGAAGATACTGCAGTATGGGTCTTACGAAATCCTCGGAGCAATGCTCAGAGCCGAGTATGACTTCGAAACCATTCAGGGTGTTCCGCCTGCAGGAAACTGAAAAACAGGCGGAGATCACTCCCGGCCTGTTCCTTTTAAATAATCCAATATTATGATTGACTCCGGTTCACCCGGCTTTTCTTTTCAATAGAGCCATTCGAAATAAGGAATCCAATGATTTGACTCCCGGCTCAGGTCTCCCAGAAGATGGAAAACGTAATAGCCTATTTTGGCGTTTTCCGGATCGGCGTGCAAATCCCCGAAACCTGTATAATCCAAGACACTGACTGATTTCGGCGCGTCATTGTCCCCATACTCCCAACGAGCCGGGTTCGCAAATCCCAGTTTCAGGTTGGTGCGGTTCAATGCCATAGCCAGAGTCTGGAAATATTGGCCTGTCGAACCGTCGTTTTTGATGCTTCCGAAGAAGTTGTCCAGATTGCCATCCCCGTTCCCCTTGACAGTATATGAGCGCAAAGGATAACCGCTGGAAGCAAGAGGTCCATCGTCCCTGAATGACAACACTCTGGCTTCCATAGAACTGTTGTCCCTGACTTCATAGTTCGTTCCGTTCAGGTTAAGTACCGCAGACGAAGTCACAGGGGCATAGGCATATACCTGTTTTGACAGTTCGTTGTTCAGTCTGTTGTCGCCAAAACTCGTTCTTTCTATAGGCGAGATGATTTTCGAGCAGATTGTGAGCTGCCAGTCATTTCCGGCCTGGAAAGATGAAAACAGGTCTATCCCGACGATAAAATGGACGTACACATACACGGGATTCTCGTTTAGCCGGGCTTCGACACTTTCTCCTGAATGTATGTTTGTCACTTTCACTATGATGTCATGGGGACCGGCTGAATGTCTGGTGCTGCCGTCATCCGAGAATTTGAGGCTCAGAGGCTTGTAATAGCCCACCTTTCCGTCATTGCCGTCAGCAAGTTCCGCCGTCAGAAGGAAACTTTCGCTGGCACCTTCCGTGCAGCCGTAGGACGAGTGGGCAAGAGGCTTGGCATACAGTTCCAGCATATCCGGGTTCCTGACATTGAAACGCACCTTGCCCACATCACTGTCTTCGACCGAGTTATTTGCGCAATTACGGTATTCCTCGTCAAGATTTTCCGATTCCCAAAGGGTATAGTCATCATAGCGGGACTTAAAGTTCAGCCTGGTATCAATACTCATCAGCGGCCGGAGATAGATATCAAGGTATCCCGCATTACGCCAGAACCTCCTATCGCTACCGTAATAGCTTGATACCGTAGGCATTACACAGATACTATTCTTCCTCAGGCGCAGCTCCTGGGTGCCCCTCTCATCCCAAAGATCACCTATCCTGCGTCTGAACACCTCATACGAAGGGAAACCGTTTACCAGGCTCCCACGCCGCCTCAAACCCACGTACGCATCCTCACTGCCCTCATAAAGGGTATCACCGTCTTTCTCAACAGGGACAAGGTCCCCTGACACCGACAGAGACGGAGTATATACGTGCGTGAATACCGTAGGGTCAAAATCCCTGTAATCAAGGAGTGTTCCACTCTTTTTGTTTCTGAGTTCCAGCCATATGGGGCTGATCCACGGCTCCCCTGATATATCCAGATACACTGAAGGGTTTTCGCTCAATGTAAATGAGAAATCAGGAAAATCAGACGAAG
>SFJB01000180.1 GCA_004555145.1 Bacteroidales bacterium
ACAGGCTCATAGACCTTTTCCATATCGGACTTCAATCCGCGAGTGAAAAACCTTCCGGAGCAAAGCACGAAACATCCTGCTTGAAGAGGAGTATCCCCCAGATTCTCGGTAAACAAAGCCTCCACCTTAGTGTCGGACTCCCATTTTACCTCCCTAACTCGGTCACCCATAAGCAGAACGCCTCCCGCGCTTCGAAAAGCTTCGCGAGTCTTGTCTTCACTGATTCGTCCCTCGCAGAGCAGAGCGCAACTCTTCCCCGCTTCCAGAATCTTCAGGCCAAGCGTAGCATCGCCATCGCCTCCACCTATTATAATGACATCGTATCTCATTTCCCGTATTTTTTTCTTAACAATTCAGCCTCGGCGAGAGTATCTCCCCAGCATACCGGAGCGATTCCCTTCCATCTCTGCTGCAGATATTCCCTTTCCAGACTTTCGGCATCGTAGCCTTCACCCAGCTCTTCCGCGAGAACCTGTGCCGCCTTTTTCACGCAATAGCAGCTCTGGCAAGGTCCCATACCGACCCTCGTGCGGCGCCTAAGGTCATCCAAAGTCCTAACTCCCAGCACCTTTACAGCGTAGGAAATCTCCGCACGGCTCACCTGCTCGCATTCGCAAACCACCTCGCTGCCCTTCTCGTCGAAAGTCATCGCAGCCACCTGATTTCCGTGACGCCCCTTCGCAGCCAACATCACTACGGACGTGGCCTTGGTCTTGTCAGGTTCGGAACCGGGCAGATAAAGCTCTGCGGTACGGCAAGCCTTCTCTATACCTAACTTCTTACATATCAAGTCAGTGGTCATCTCAGCCATAAGACGGTACGAAGTAAGCTTTCCTCCCGTTATCGAGATAAAGCCTCGCACGTTATCCCTAACTGCGTGGTCCAGGAGCACGATTCCACGGCTTACGTTTCGGCCCGACGGGTCATCGTCGCTCGCCACGAGCGGTCTTACTCCAGCGTATGCCCTTATGATTCTGGTATTTGCCAATTCAGGTACCAATTGGCAGCCTTCGCGAAGGAGAAGCTCCACCTCTTCCTTCGTGGCGCGCATATCGTCGCACTGCTCGAAAGGCACCTTGTCCGAAGTGGTTCCTATCACGCTGACCACATCGCCCGGCACGAGAATATCCGCATTCGCAGGCTTGCGGCAGCGGTTTATGACCATACGAGCCACTCTGTGATTGAATACAAGCAGAGTACCCTTCGACGGAAGCATTCCTATCTTCACCCCGGCCAATTCGGCGATGTGCGCGCCCCAGATGCCGGCAGCGTTCACCACATAGTGCGCGTAAATGTTCTCCGTCTGCCCCGTGGCCTTGTCCAAGACCTTGACGCCCTTTACGGTAGCACCGTCCATAATAAGGGATGTCACCTCGCAGCGAGTCATCACCTCGGCCCCGTGAAGACGGGCGTCGAGGACATTGGCAGCAACCAACCTGAATGGGTCCACAGACGCGTCCGGAACCCTCACCGCTCCTATCAGCGCAGGGTTGACCGCAGGCTCCAGGGCCAATGCCTTCTTCGGACTGAGCACTTCCGTGCGAATGCCGGCCTGCTTGCACTTGGCGATGAAATTGGCCTGATAGTCAAGCCCGTCTTCCGGAAGCGAAATGAACAATCCGTCGGTAGGGTCCACGCAATTTCGGGCTATGCGGCGCAGAATCATATTCTCCTTTATGCACTCCGTGGCAGATTCAGGGTCATTGACCGCGTAACGCGCTCCACTGTGAAGAAGTCCGTGATTTCGCCCGGATGCTCCGCAAGCTATATCGTCCCTTTCGATCAAAAGGGTCCTGAGGCCTCGAAGAGCGCAGTCGCGCGCAGTTCCCGCACCCGTGATGCCGCCTCCAATGATGATTACGTCAAACTCTTTCATTTAATTCTATATGGTGCTTCATCGTAGAGAGCATATCGCTTGGCCTTACGAATCCACTTTTGTTCTTCTCCTTTAATGTGTTCCTGAACTATGTCGAACGTTATCCTTCCCTTCAGGTACTCTTCTATCACGGGGTCGGCCACTTTCACGAAGAGGCTCGGAAGCATCTC
>SFJB01000059.1 GCA_004555145.1 Bacteroidales bacterium
GTTTCTGGTGGACTTCTTTCTTATAGGAATCCCTTTCCAGAACTCTGCCGAAATAGTCCCGCGCATAACCGTATTTAGGCTTTCGTGACATATGGCAGACTAAAAATCAGCAGCCTCCAAACGGCTCTTCCATACTTTCCAAAATACCCCTGCGCACAATTGAGGAACAACTGCCGCAGGAGGAATTTATCCGGATTCACCGCTCGTATCTGGTATCCCGTTGCAGGACTTGCAGGGAAATCAGAATCTGAGCCCTGTGCCTATGATAATCGAGCGGGGCAGGGAAGGTCCGTAGATATATCCCGAATCACGCAGCTCTCCCTTGTCGAAATCCTTCTGGTAGGCATTGAATATATTCTTTATGCCCACGTACAGGTTGAGATGGCAGATATCCATAATGCGGAACTCATAGCTGAACTTGCACCCCATATCCCAGAAAGAAGGGGTACGCACAGCGACATCCACATCCGTACCGCTGCCAGCCATATGCTGGGTAAGCATAGGCCCCGTATATGTTCCCGACAAATCGATGTCGAAATTCTTGAAAGGACTGTAGCAGGCCACGAAGTAGCCATAATGGTCAGGAGAACGGAACAACTCCCTCACAGGCTCGACCTTTTCATCGTCGCTCCACTGCTGCGCCTCATCATAACGGCTCCTCTGCACTGTTATGCCTGCCTGAAAAGAGAGATCTCGGCCAAGGGAAAGTTTGCCCTCGAAAGTGGCTCCGAGCACCTTTGCGCTTGGTCCGTTGTATCTTTCAGTTATGCTGCTCATTCCGTCATCCGTCGTTTCACCGGTCTGCCTGAGCGCATAGGTATCCCTCAGCAAAGTAAAGAATCCTTCTGCCATAAGATTGAGTTGTGCGGTCCCAAAACTGTGGTACCAGTCTCCTGAAAGGCTGAACGAATGGGACCTTTCTTCCTTCAGGCCGTCAGCAAGCACGACGCGTATGCGCTCTCCGCCCACGACAGACACGTGCAGGTCCTCATCGAAGGCCTGGGGAGCACGGAAGCCACTGGCATATACTGCACGGAAAGCAAGATCGCGGAAAGGACTGTAGCGAATGTTCACGCGCGGAGAAAAGATAGGCGTATCGATAAGATTGTGCTTATCCATACGCACTCCGGCAAGCAGGCTCCAGTGCGCGTTCTTCCATTCATTTTGCAGGTAGGTTCCCAATATTCTGACGGACTGCCTTATCTCGTAGTCATAGCCCAGGGATATATCGTGCAATCTGTCATAATTGTATTCCATCCCGACAGTGAGCTGCGCTGGCATAAAAAGAAGGCGGCTGAACTTGCAGGAATACTGAAGCCCGGCAACACCGGTAAAATTCCTGGTCTTTCCATAGGCATTGGGGTCCATTCCTCCACCATAGTAGCTGTTCCTGTTTATATGCTGCGCGGACAGATACGCAGACCAGGCGTGCTTGCCCTCCGGACTCTGCCCGTCGTAACTAACTGAACCGCTGTTATTCATATGCTCCGTCTGCTCAGCTATCAGGGCTTCGTGGGCAGGTCTGTCAAGACGATCCCCGCCACGGCGGAATTCTTTCAGAGCGTGATATTCGAAGTTGATTTTCGAGAATGGGGTAATCCTTACATAGCCTCTTGTGCCGGCTGTAAGTGAATTGACCGCAGGTATTTCCGTGAAGCCATCGGAATCGGCATCATAGCCATCCCTCGAACGGCTCTGTCCAAACACGAACACACCTGCCTTGCCGTCATCGGAAACCATCGAGGCATTAATGTTGGTATTGTTGTCGAATGCCGGTCCAATCCCAATGGAAGTAAAATCGTGCCTGATTTCAGCGCTTGACCTCATTGCCTCCTTTGTAATGATGTTTATGGTTCCACCTATGGCAGACGCACCGAAAAGCGCCGAGCCTCCTCCCCTTACGACCTCCACACGTTCTATCATTGCAGCGGGGATCTGCTCCAGTCCGTACACTCCTGCGAGTGCGGAGAAAACGGGTCTTGAATCTATGAGTATCTGTGAATAGTGGCCGTCCAGCCCATTGATTCTCGCCTGGGAGAATCCGCAGTTCTGGCAGTCATTCTCCACTCTGACACCAGGCTGAAATACCAGTCCGTCAGCAAGGGTAGCCGACACGGTCCTAGTGAAGATGCTGTTGTCCAACACATTCACAAGACTCGGAGCCTCCTTGCGTGAAGCATGGTTCCTTGTAGCACTGAACACAACTTCATCTATGGCTAGATGTTCCTCCTCCAGAAGGAAATTGATTTCATACGATTCTCCTTTCCTGAGGTCCAGCTGCACTGCTGTTTCTTTGAAGCCGATTGCTGTGGCGACCAATTCAAAAGTGCCTACAGGCAGGTTGCGCAGAATGTAATGTCCCGACGTGGAAGTCTGTGCGCCTATATTGGTTCCCTTCAGCATTATTGTTATGAAAGGAAGATGTTCCCCTGTTATGGCGTCGGTCACGTGTCCGGATACACTGATGTCAGTTCTGGTCTGCGCATAAGCCGTATCGCTCCCGTACACGATGAGCATGGCCGCAAGCGCGGCAAAATAATGTTTTATATTCATTAATTATTGTCGTTATTGATGCAACTTATTGTCTGTAAATTATTTGCTGAATATTATAACGACATTGGAGGCGCCCTCAGGCCGAGGACATGATGTATAAGAGTGCTGATATGTATCTCAGGGAGAGGAAAAGAGATCAATACCTCCGCATAGAGGTACGGAATGTCCAGATGAAACTCTTCCTGCGATTGGAATAGATTGGCTGAAAGGAGTTGGATGGTCTGGAACTGCGCGTCAGTGTGGTTATGAGACTTCGCGCTCCAGGGATGAGAGTGCACAATTCTTCCCTCTTCTCCATAATGCACGTGGGTAAAGAGGTTGGTCGATGCGAAAAAGAAGGCAAACACCAGCAGCATCAACACACTCGAATATTTTACCGTTTTTCTCAAAGCGACCGCAAAGATATGAAAAAAAGTAGAACTGATGAAGATGTTGTTGAATACTGACAGCGCGACATTCAAATTCGGCTGGTGGTCATCATTCGGAGAAGGCTCCCTCCTGAAAGGCTTTCCGATGGTTTCGGTTTTTGCCATATTGACAATTATTTCATATATTTGATGGTAGGTTCAGGCCGTTACCAGTGCAGTTTATCAGACCTGTCAGAGACTTGGAGCAACGGAAATTCAATCAATTATTTCATATTTCAGCTATGTTCAGAAAAGCAAGCATAATCATTTTCCCGATCCTGTTCTGTATAGGTGCAGGAGCACAGGTAACGAAGGAGAATGTAGAAAAGGACCTGTATATCACTGCAGGAGTGCATCATCCCTATATGGTCCCCGAGATAGAGGACACCAAAGCCCCGAAAGGCTTCAAAGCCTTCTACGTTACCCATTATGGCAGGCACGGGAGCCGCTATCATACAACGGAAGCCTTCTTTGACGAGAACGTTCCGTGTATGGCAGCACTTGCAGAAAAAGGGCTGCTCACCGAGCAGGGACTCTCGCTCAAGAGCGAGATGGAGTGGCTGCAGCAGAGGCACAGCGGCATGGCCGGAACGCTTACTGAGAAGGGTGGCTTTGAGCAGCAGGGTGTAGCGCAGAGGCTATATGAGCGTTGTCCGGAAATATTCAGGCAGAAGGGCAGCAAGCAGATAAGCAGCCGTTCCACCAACGTACACAGGGTCATTCAGTCGATGGGCCATTTCAACGCCTCACTCAAGGCGTGCCAGAGTGACCTGGTAATCACCATGCTCACGGGAGACCGCTATTGGGACATCCTTTGCCACAACACGTCAGATATTGAAAACCCTTACAGGGAGCGCCAGGAGTTTGTCAAGGACTCCCTTGTCAAGGATTACGTTTCCAAACTCCACCCGGAGCATCTCTTCAAGGATCCTTCAGCTGTGGAAGCTATTTGCGGGGTTGATGCCAAAGAATTGGAATTCAAGCTGTTCGAGTCCACTCAAATCACCCGTACACTCGACCATTCAGAGGGACACAATCCTCTGGAACTCTTTCCAATCGACGACCTCGTGAATATGGGACGCGCCTACAATATCATGAATTTCGTGTGGTTTATGCACAGCATTGAGGGCGGGGACATCAACACCAGAGCAGTGGGCATACCTATACTGAATGATATGGTCAGGACAGCGGAGGAAGCGATGGCGGGCAACGGCCACTGCGCAGATTTCCGCTTCGGACACGATTCTGGAGTGGGGCCTCTGGCGGCAATGCTCGAGATAGGTGATTACGCAAAGGAACTTCATCTCGCCGAATCTCCGGATGAATGGCCGGCATACAGGAATCTCTGTATGTGCAGCAATGTCCAGCTCATCTTCTACCGCAACAAGGCAGGGGAGGTCCTTGTGAAGGTGCTCCTCAACGAAAAGGAGGTACTCATTGGCGAATCCTGTCCGGTTTACAGCGGTCCTTACTACAGGTGGGAGGATTTCCGCGACTTCGTAACGGCAAGAACTGCCGGGCTCCAATAAGCGAAAAGTGTAAATGTTATATGTTTTATAGAAAGATAATCAGATTGATATCAATTACAATAAATATTTCCTAACTTTGGCGGAGGTAGAATATTGGTAAAAACTATAGTTTTATGACGAAAGCTATTCATACTTTCAGAACGCTGCTCAGCTGTATAGGCCTGAGCATTGTATTGTTGGCATCTTGCGAAAAGCCGGACAACTCAGGCAGCAATGTGCCTGTCCAGAGCATTTCCATAGCAGGTTTGGACGGCAGCAGCCTGACCGTTCCTTTCTCTGACACCCCACTGGTGTTCAATATTTCCTTCAACCCGGAAAATGCAAGTGTAAAGAACATATCCGCCAGCTCCTCAAATCCGTCAGTCGCAACTGCGGAGGCCAGTCTTAAAGGAGGCACAAAGGCCGTCGGATATCCCGCAGAACTGGTCGTGACCCTGCTGTCGGGAGGTGAAACGGACATCACCGTGACAGTCGACGGGAAGAAAGATGTGATGCACCTGATTGTTGAGCCGGAGATTGTGTTCGCCATTACCGGAGAGGCGAGCGGCATCTCATCACAACAGGTTTACTGCGGTATGTCGATGATCAACTCCGACAAGCTGCCTTCTTTCGAATCCTATGTGATGGGAGGCATCTGCTACAGCGACGTGAATACGATGCCTGTTGTCCCTACCGTCAGCGAGAACTCCACCGACAACCACGACTGCAGCATAGCTCTGGGAGTAAGCTTCAAGGCCGGGCAGACCCCTGTGGACGGAGAATACAATGAAATCCAGATAGGCGACCTGAAGCCTTCCACAAAGTACTACTACAGGGCTTTTGTATGGATTGACGAGTCCGAGACCGTATACTACGGCGAACTGAAAACCTTCCAGACCTCCGATGCCCCTGTCATCTCCGCCGAAGAAATTGACCTCGGCCTGAGCGTCAACTGGTGGGGTTGCAACATTGGAGCGACCAAGCCGGAGGAGTACGGCAACTACTACGCCTGGGGCGAGATTTCCGAGAAGGCAACATATACCCTGAACAACTACACGCTGCGTTACAGCAAATACCACACTACTCAGCGCGAGGAGGGATATCCTCAGACTTCCATCAAGATTGACAACAAGACCATACTCGACGCAGAGGACGACATTGCAACCATTACCCTCGGCGAAGAGTGGAGAACACCTACAGTCGAGGAAATCCGCGAGCTCAAGGACCTCAACCCGTCAATCTATGAGCTGAACGGGGTCAAGGGACTGCTCTTCACCGGCAAGAACGGGAACTCAATGTTCATCCCGTTCAACGGTATGAAGAAAGAGGACCAATCTCTATACCAGGGCGAATGCGTTATGCTCTGGTCCTGCAAGGCTTCCGTTGACGACGCGCTGAGAGCCGGTGCTTACGAGACGGAATCGCAGTGGGGCGGGGTACTCAACACCTATGCATACAGGTTCGTGGGAATGGGAGTGCGAGGCGTGCGCGCCCAGAGGCCGAAAGACGGTCCGGACCTGAAATACACTGATTTCAAGGCAACTGACGTGACCACCAACAGCGCCACCATCTCCCTTACCGTCGACATAGACGATGCGCAAATCTCATCCGAGGGCGTGGGTCTGCAGGTTTCTTCTGATCCTGATTTCAAGACTCTGTTTGCAGAGAAGAACTTCGGCAGCACCGGAGGCACCTTCACTATGAATCTGACTAACCTGTCACCGGCCTGCGAATACTATGTCAGGGCTTGCGTAGGCACAACCACGAACGGTCTGTATCTGGGTGAGTCATTCAGCTTCACCACGGAGTCTGACGTTGTGGAGCCTTATGTGGATATGGGCACGGGCGTACTCTGGGCTTCCTGGGATTTGGGCTCCGAAGTGCCTGAACTGGAGGGCAACAAGTATGCCTGGGGCGAAACCGAAACGAAGGAAGAATACACCTTCGAGAACAACAAGTACTATTATCGTCAGGATAAGGGACGCTGCCTGTACTCAAAATACAATTCTTCAGACAAGCGCAGCACCCTTCTGCCTGAAGATGATGCGGTGATTGAAGCTCTAGGAGAAGGATACAGGACTCCTACCGTCGATGACTGGGCCGCACTCCAGCTGAACTGCATCAGGGAAGAAGGAAGCAGAAACGGAGTTAAGGGATACATATATACCAGCAAAATAACGGGCAAGACCCTGTTCTTCCCTTGCAAGTATTATATGACAGCCTCCGTCCTGATCAAGGCTCCGGACTGGGACAAATACTGCAACATGAACTTCTCTCCAAATGTAATGGCCTCCATACCGGAGACCTGGACGGTAGAAACCATCATAGAGTATATGGGCGGGTCCGATCGTTACCGCGGGCAGGCCATCAGACCTGTAAAAGTCGTTGAGTAGCAGTGTCCCGGGATTCAGAGCTTTGTCTGAATCCTGGGAACTCCTTCGTATAGAAGATACCCGCCGTTTGTTGGTATGCGCATCAGTGATGATGATACTGTCCTTTGGCTTGTCGTTCATATATGCTTCGCTTGATTTTGTGCAAATATAGCGTATTACCTAGGGTACGAGTCAAGTGTTTTTCAGAAAAATTGTTAACTTCGTGAAATAACACTAGCATTCCGGCGTATGACAAGCATATTTCTCGCAGTGAAACTGCCTCTCCTGGCGCTGCTTTCCTCCATAGTCTCCCTGGTCAACCCTTTTGTGGGGACTGATTTCCACGGACATACCTTCCCCGGTGCCGCCTACCCCTTCGGTATGGTGCAGCTCAGTCCGGACACCCGCCCCGACAGCGGCAACTGGGACGGATGCAGCGGATATCATTATTCGGATTCGCTGATTTACGGCTTCAGCCACACCCACCTCAGCGGCACTGGCTGCGATGACCTCTGCGACATAATGGTGATGCCGGTGAGGGGCTTCAAGGCCCCGGCGGGAAGGAAGGATTACGCGTCCACCTTCTCACACGCGAACGAAAAGGCGAGCCCGGGATACTACGAGGTCAGGCTGGACCGTTACGACGTGAGGGCAAGGCTCAGTGTCGGCAGGAGGGCAGGCTTCCACGAGTACAGTTTCGCACCCGGCAGCGCCCCGCAAATAATTCTCGACCTCAAACACAGGGACCAGGTGCTCGACGCGGAGCTGCACTGCGACGGCAGGAGGGTTGTCAGCGGCCACCGCAGGTCCAGAAGCTGGGCTACGGACCAGAGCGTGTATTTCTACGCCGAGTTCAGCGAGCCCTTCGAGCGCAGCCTCCTGGACGCCGAGGGCACAACTGCGCTTCTGACTTTCTCCAGGCGCTGCAGGAAGGTGGAGCTGAGGGTAGGCATATCCTCCGTGTCGGTGGAGAACGCGAAGCTCAACCTCGAAGCCGAAGCGGGCAAGGACTTCGAATCCTGCCTTGATAATTGCGTAAACGCTTGGGAATCATTTCTTTCCAAACTCGCACCTCCGTCCGGTTTTCCTTACCCTGAAGTCTTCTACACTGCCTTGTACCACTGCGCAATCCATCCTTCCCTGTACTCCGACGCAAACGGGGAATACCGTGGCATGGACAGGCAGGTTCACCGCGCCCTGCGCAGCGACGGTACGCCTTTCGAGCGGTACACAATCTTCTCCCTCTGGGACACTTTCAGAGGCCTGCATCCCCTGCTCTGCGAGCTGGAACCGGAGCGCAGCGCGGACTTCATCAATTCCTTCATCTCTATTTACCACGAGGCCGGGAAGCTCCCGGTCTGGGAGCTCTGGGGCAACGAAACCAATTGTATGATAGGTTATAACGCAGCCCCGGTAATCGCAGACGCAGCGGCGCGGGGAATAGGCGGTTTCGATCTGGAGGAAGCTTTCGAGGCAATGCTAGCCTCCTCGCGCAACGGGGAGTTCGGCCTGGACAGTTTCCGGCGCAACGGTCTGGTGCTCGCCGACGACGAACACGAATCGGTGTCCAAGACCCTGGAATACGCCTACGACGACTGGTGCGTGGCGCAGGTGGCGAAGATGCTCGGCAGGCTTGAGGAGTATGAGGAATATATGCGCTCGGCGCAGTACTGGCGCAACGTGTTCGATCCGCAGACCGGCTTTATGCGTGCGCGGCTCAACGGGCGCTTCGTGACCCCGTTCCACCCGACCGAGGTCAACAACCACTACACTGAAGCCAACAGCTGGCAGTACAGCTTTTTCGTGCCTCACGACCTGGTCGGGCTGATGGAGGCGCACGGCGGCAGGGAGGCGTTCCTGACCCGCATCGACTCGCTTTTCCGCGCCCCGGAGAAGACCAGAGGACGCACCCAGGCCGACATCACCGGACAAATAGGCCAATACGCCCACGGCAACGAGCCTAGCCACCACATCGCCTGGATTCCCGAGCTGCTGGGGCGCCCGGACATGAGCCGCGAACTCGTGCAGCGCATACTCACCACGCTCTACAGCAACGAGCCGGACGGCCTTTGCGGCAACGACGACTGCGGGCAGATGTCCGCCTGGTACGTCCTGAGCGCGCTCGGCCGCTATCCCGTGTGTCCGGGAGCGGAGCTCAAAACTCTCAGCTCGATGCCGAAGACCATAGTCGTGAACCCGGTGTTCGAGATGGAGAGCGACATAATTCTGGACAGCTTGCGCGTCAGCATAGGCAACATCGAGCCCGGAGCGAAGGCATACTACAGCATAGACGGGGGCACGGAGAAGGAGTACAGGGAGCCGCTGGTTATCAGCGAACCTTGCACCATTGAGGCGTATTGCGTCGCAGGCGACGGCAGGAGGAGTTTTACCACGCGCACGTCATTGCGCAAGGTGAGAAGGGATATGACAGTGACACTCGGCCAGCGCTACAACCCGCAGTATAGCGGAGGCGGGGACGAGGCGCTCATCGACGGCTTCCGGGGCAGCACCAACTGGCGCACCGGCGGTTGGCAGGGCTACCAGGGCGTGGACTTCACTGCCGTGGTGGATCTGCTGCGCGTGAGGCACATAGGAGAGCTGAGCGCGGGTTTCTGCCAGGATGCACGTTCGTGGATATGGATGCCGCGCAGCGTAGAGTTCTACAGTTCACTGGACGGGAAGGAGTACAAATTCGAGGGTAGCGTTGAGAGCGGGGTCGATCCGCAGGACTACGAAATCAGCATTCACGAACTGGGGCTCAGGCTCGACAAGGAGGCAAGGTACGTCAAGATTATCGCCCGCCAGTTCGGCACCATTCCGGACTGGCATCCCGGTGCCGGCGGTCAGAGCTTCATCTTTATCGACGAGATTTCCGTCAAGGAATAAGGGTACTATTTCAGGAGGCTGAGCAGGTAATCGCACTTGGCCTTGTTGCCCAGGGTCTTCCCGGGGGTGCAGGAAAGCTTCACGCAGTCGTGCCATTCCCTGAGCTCGGTAATGCGTCCCCGCGTGAGTTTGAGGACTATGTTCATAGGCTCAGCTCCTACCACGTCGCAGGTGAGGAAAGTGCCTACTCCGTAGGAATCCTGGAGCCTTCCCGCCACATAACGGTGAATCTCCACTGCCCGGTCTATGTTCAGGCCGTTGCTGTAGCATACCTGCTTCGTGGCCGGGTCAATGCCGAGCTGGAGGTACTTCGCTATTATCTTCTCCGTCTGCTCCTCCTCGTTCCCGGAGTCCACCCTGAGACCCTTGTACATCATCGCCATCCTCTTGCTGAGGTTGCTGAAGAAGACCTTGTCGCCGAAGCAATCGTATAGATAGATGCCGTTGTCGCCGTCATAAACGTCGCTGAACTTCTTCATCACGTTGAAGTTGCACTCAAATATCCCGCTCACGTTCTCTTCGAAGCTGATAAGCTGGTGGGACATGGTTCCCAGAGGCGCGCAGCCGTACTTCATGGCAAGATAGACATTCGAAGTCCCGGTGAACCTGCCGCTCCATTCGCGAGAATCGTACACCTCCTTCATTACCCTGACCACCATATCGTGATGCGCGAAGCTGAGGCGCCTTCTGGTACCCATATCTCCGAGGGTCAGACCCTCGGAGAAGATCTGCTCTGCCTTCAGCCTTGCCCGCTGCTCCTCAAGGGCGGCATCGTAACGGTCCAGGTCACCCCTCATGGAGTGGATCAACTCGGAAATGCAACTCAGAATCGGCATCTCCCACATTATGGCGGAGAACCATTTTCCACGCACGTTGATATCCAGATGGCCCTCGCTGTCCTGACTTATGCTCAGTTCCCTGGGATTGAAACGGAATCCTTTGAGGAAGGTGAAGTACCACAGAGGCAGATACTGGCAGTGGTCCCTCATAAAGGCGATTTCCTCATCGCTGATTGCCAACTCACTGAGGCTCTCCAGCTGCTCCTGAAGCATTTGGGCAAAGCCCTGGGGATAGACCTCGCGGTTACGGTCATAGAAAGTATATTCCACCTCTGCCCGGGGATAGGTCTCGAGTATATAGTACTGACAGGTGAAAGTGTACAGGTCGTTATCGGTAAAGTGTCGGATTATCGGTTCCATAATTACCGCAAAATTGGGCAATTTTTTGCTAAATGCAAAACACGCAGGTCCGGA
>SFJB01000060.1 GCA_004555145.1 Bacteroidales bacterium
GTAGGAGAATCGAACTCCCATTTCCAGCTTGGAAGGCTGGCATAATAGCCATTATACGAACCCCGCTTTTATGGAAGCATTACTTCTTCCGCAGTGTGGTGGGCAAGGATGGATTCGAACCACCGAAGGTAAAAACCAGCAGATTTACAGTCTGCCCCATTTGGCCACTCTGGTACTTGCCCTTTTTTTGCTGATGAGCCGATGGAGGGAGTCGAACCCACGACCTCGAGATTACAAATCACGCGCTCTCGCCAACTGAGCTACATCGGCAACGTTAATATTTCAAAGACCCTTCATTTAGGGACTGCAAAGATAGGAATTATTTATTATTCTGCAAACAATTCTCGAAAATATTTTCCAATTTTTCTTTGATTCCTTTTCTGTCGATGCCGCATTGAGCCAATTGGTCCGCCTGCCGTGCATGTTTTATAAATTTATCCGGCACGCCTATGCCCTGCACGGCACAATTCAGCCCCTTCTCCATCACGTATTCGCAAATCGCCCCATACAGACCTCCCTTGAGACATCCGTCCTCCACGCTGAGTATGCAGCTGTAGCGTGATGCGATCCTGTCCAGGATATCGTAGTCCAGGGGTTTCACGAAACGGAAATTGTAAACTCCGACTTTCCCTTCAAAGTCTTTTGCAGCTTCAAGGGCTTCATACACCACAGGTCCTGTGCACACAACGGCAACCGAGCTTCCTGCGAGAAGACATTCCGCCTTGCCTGTTTCCAACTCGCAGAATGCGGCGGATTTCCAATCGACGCCCTTGCCCATTCCGCGAGGATACCTTATTATGAAGGGACCCGTCTGATGTTTGTAAGCGGTATACATCAGCTGCTTGAGCTCCAACTCGTCCTTTGGAGAGGCTATGATGGTCCCGGGTATGTTCCTGTATGCGGCAATATCGAAGACACCGTTGTGTGTGGATCCGTCTTCTCCGACAAGTCCGGCCCTGTCAAAGCAGAGCACTACGGGAAGGGACTGGAGGGCCACGTCGTGAATGATCTGGTCGTAAGCCCTTTGGGAAAAAGCCGAATATATGTTGCAGAAAGGCTTCATTCCTCCGGCGGCAAGACCTGCGGAGAAGGTCACAGCGTGCTCTTCCTCTATGCCCACGTCAAAGAACTGTCCTGGCAGCTCGGCGGCAAGAAGGTTCATTCCGCAGCCTTTGGCCATTGCAGGAGTAACGCCCACCACCTTGGCATCGGCCTTTGCCAGTTCCAGCAGCACTTGTCCGAACACGTCCTGATATCGGTCGCTGTCGTGGTTTGAAATCTGCCTTTCTCCGCTTGCGGGATCGAACTTGCCCGGTGCGTGCCAGGTCACGGGATCCGACTCCGCATAGCTGTATCCCTTGCCTTTGATCGTCTTGCAATGGAGTATGCGCGGGCCCGGCATATCCTTAATCCGTTTGAGAGTGGAAACCAACTCGCCTATGTTGTTTCCGTCCACCGGCCCGAAGTATCTCAGACCCAGGGATTCAAATAAATCACCGCCGGATTTCTTCACGAACCAGGATTTGAGGCTGCGCACCCATCTCTGGATGAAATACCTGAATTCTCCCTCGCCCAAAAGGTCCCATATTCGGTTCTTGAGCCTGTTGTACGAACTGCTGGTGGTGATTTTGAGCAGGTATTCGTGCATTGCTCCGATATTGTTGTCGATGGACTGGTTGTTGTCGTTGAGTATGGTGAGCAGATCGGCGCGGCTCGCTCCGGCATTGTTCAGCCCTTCGAAAGCCAGGCCTCCTGTCATTGCTCCGTCTCCAATGATGGCAACCGCCTTCCTGCTGAGTCCCTGCATCCTTGCGGCCTCCGCGAATCCCAGGGCTGCGGAAATGGACGTTGAGGAATGTCCCACGCCGAAGCAGTCGTACTCACTTTCCGCCCTGTTGGGGAAGCCGCTTATGCCTCCGGATGTGCGCAGGGTCTTGAATGCTTCCCGCCTGCCGGTGAGTATCTTGTGCGCGTATGCTTGATGGCCCACGTCAAAGACCAGCTTGTCCTCGGGGGTGTCGAACACATAGTGGAGCGCTACGATGATTTCCACGGCACCGAGGCTTGATGCCAGATGCCCCGGGTTGGTCGAGCAGCACTCTATTATATATTCCCTCAACTCGGAACAGAGCTGCTCGAGCTGGGGAATGCTGAAATTCTTTATGTCGGATGGCGAGTTTACTGAGTTCAGGAGTTCATATTTCATACACCGCTCTTTTTGTCGATTCCAAGCTCAGGATGTTTAGATGCGGAACTCCTCAAAAGGAGGGCCGTAATCACCGCTACGCATCCCAAACTGATGAAAATGTATTCGGCGCGGACGGCAGCTGCAGTTCCTGTGTGAGCGTTGAAAATCCTTCCTACGGCAATGGGAACAAGCAGCATACCCATATTCTGTATCCAATATATCAGGGAGTAGGCAGTCCCGAGATTCTTCTCGGGAACGATTTTCGGAACGCTCGGCCACATTGCGGACGGGACCAGGGAATAGCCTACGCCTAGAATTGCAATTGAGAAGTATCCCCAGAACGGCACGCCCTCAGGTGCGAAGCAGAGTATGAGGTGGGCGGCAAGCACCATAAGCGAGCCGCAGATCATCCACAGGCTGGCTTTCCCGACCTTATCGACCAGGGCGCCGAAGAGGGGAGTGAATACCACTGTGAAGAAAGGAATCATGGTAATCACCCACTTGGCGCTGTCGAGTTCCATACCGAAACGCGGAATCACTATGGAAGTGCCGAATTTCTTGAAGGAGATAATGCAGCAATAGAAGAAGACGCAAAGCAGGGATATGAGGATAAACCTTGGATTCGAAAGCAGCCGCAGTATGTCGGAGAACTTGAACTTGTCCTCCTCGCGCACCTTCCCGCGTCCGCTGCTTATGCCTTTTTCCCTGTCAAAACGCGCGTCCATTGCCACGAACAGTGCCCAGAGCAGCACCCCGACAAGTATCAGCATGAGTCCGAGGGTTGCAGGCGCGGCAGTTTCGCGCAGGGTGTACATTTCCCCCTGGGCTTTCTGTGCCACCAGGACGGGCGAAAGTATGAAAGCGGCGGCGGTGCCGAGTCTGGCAACGGCAACCTGCGCTCCCATTGCGAAGGCTACGTTCCCTCCCTTGTACCATTTTGCTATGGAGCGGGTTACGGCGACTCCGGCGATTTCGCTTCCCAGACCGAAGAGCATACAGCCTGCGTATGCAATGGTGAGGGAAGTGGAGGCGGGAAGTCCGCTCCTGAGGGCGAAGAGTACGGTTCCGGCACCCGCTGCCATCAAGGCTACGAATACCGAACCGACTATCCTCACGCCGAACATATCCAGCAGGATGCCGCAGACGATAAGCCCGCCGCAGACGCAGAGGAAGCTGTAACCTCCGGCGTAGAAACCGTAGTCCGCGCTGTCCCAGCCAAGCTCAAGGCATTCGGGATGCTGGAAAATCTGCGAGAGTGTCGAGAACATGTCATCGAAAAAGTACGATGCGAACATCGGCACCATCAGGCACAGCAACGCGACAATACGGCCGGTCTTTCCTGCCACTGCTTTCATGGACAATTAATTCTGAATGTTTGGAAGCTCAAGTCCGTATCCCTTCTTTCTGTCTTCAGCCTTGAGATAGATGCTGAGGATGAAGGCGAGAATGCCGAAACTTGAGAACACGATCATAGGGACAAGGTAGCTTCCGGTGCTCTGACGCAGGGAACCGATGAGCATAGGCACGAGGCAGAGACCTATGTTCTGCACCCAGAAGATGAGGCAGTATGCACTGCCGAGAATCTTCTCGTCAATGATTTTCGGAACTGAAGGCCAGAGGGCCGCCGGTACGAGTGAGAAACTTAAGCCGAGCACAACTATGAGCAGCAGCGCAAACCATTTCTGCGGGAAGGCAGGAAGCAGGAATGCGAAGCTCAGGTGGCAGACTATCATAATGATGGAACCTATCATCAGCATGGAGGCTCCCTTCCCCTTGCGGTCGAGGTAGATGCCCAGAAGCGGGGTCATGCACATCGCAAGGATAGGGAAGCAGCTGAAGAGCCTGGCGGCGGATGCTGCATCTATTGCGAGGGTTTCTTCCAGGAAATTGGTGGCGTAGCGCTGGAATGGGAAGATTGCGCTGTAGTAGAGCACACAGAGCAGGGATACGATCCAGAACATCTTGCTGGTGAAGATGGCCTTGAGGTCGCTCACGTGGAACTCATCCTCAGGAGACTTCTCCGCAGTGGCAAGTCCCGCCTCGACAAGCTGCGAGTCGAACTTGCGGTCCATCACACCGAAGACAATGAAGTTGATCAGACCTATCACAAGCAGGGCTCCGCAGAAGCCCAGAGGGGCGATGATGGAGTTGTCGAAGCGCTGGGAGATGAGTGGGGCAATCCACATCACGGCAAATACGCCCAGACGGGCGATGGCCATCTCAAGTCCCATAGCAAGTGCCATCTCCTTGCCTTTGAACCATTTGGCGAGGATTTTGGATACGTTGGTGCCTTCCATCTCACAGCCGCAGCCGAAGATCATAAAGCCCAGGGAGGCCATCTTGGCGCTGCCCGGCATCTCAACCCACCAGCTGTCCAGCCATCCGCAGAACGCGGTGCCCTGGAACCATTCGCTGACGGCGATGAACTTGAGGGCTGCTCCGAACACCATCAGTCCGGCTGAAAGTACACCGGAAAAACGGACTCCGAGCTTGTCGAGTATCACACCCGCTATGATGAGAAAGCCGCAGACGTTGAGTATGTATTCGGAGGCGGCATAGGTGCCGAACACGCCGCTGTCCCAGCCCAACTTCCCTTCCACGAGGGATTTGAGAGGGGACATCACGTCCACGAACATATATGCGAAGAACATCATCAGTGCTACGAGCACGAGCACTGTCCACCTCGCCACCGGCGAGTCGTTCATAAGTTTGTGCAATTTCTCAGCCATAATCTCTGACTTTTAGAATGGAAGGTCGTCATCGGGGTTGTCGAACGCAGGGGCCTGAGGGGCAGAAGGCTGCTCCGCCGGCTTTGTCCAACTCTGCTGAGGAGCCTGGTATGTCGGCTGCTGAGGCTGGTATGCTGCCTGTGGTGCCTGCTGAGGCTGCTGGGAATTATATCCTCCCTGGTATCCTCCATCCTGCTGTGCCTCCCTGCGCCCGAGGAGCTGAAGCGAATCCACATTGATTTCTGTAGTATATCTCTTGGCCCCGCTCTGGTCAGTCCAGGACCTGGTGCGTATGCGTCCCTCAACATAGAGTTGCGTGCCCTTCTTTACGAAGCGCTCCACTACGTCCGCCTGCTGACCCCATACCACAATGTTGTGCCATTCAGTGTTTTCCCTGGTCTCGCCGCTGCGATCCTTGAATCTTTCGCTGGTCGCAAGGGTGAATGTCGCAACTTTCCTTCCCTGCCCTGCAGGAGAGTTTCCCTCAAGGTAACGTACTTCCGGATCTTTTCCAACGTTACCGATTAACATAACTTTGTTCAGTGACATAATTCAAAAATTTATACTTTTAAATGACTTGCAAGATACGGATTTTTTCTCAATTCAGGATATTTTATTTTGGTCTTTCGGAGCAAAAGCGTAAATTTACAAACCCTGATACAATTAAATGTCTGAAGATAAAAACAATAAGATCTGCCTCGCCGGCTTTATGGCCTGCGGAAAGAGTACTGTAGGCCGCTGTCTGGCGTCCAGGCTGGGCTGCCGCTTCCTTGACCTCGATGCGTATATCGTGGAGAGGGAGGGGAGGAGCATACCTGAGATCTTTCTGGAGGGGGAAGCAGTGTTCAGGCAGAGGGAGTACGAGGCTCTGGTCGCCGCCCTGGATGAGGCGAAGGACGAAAGACTTGTGCTTGCTCTGGGAGGAGGCGCATTCGCGCAGCAAAGGACCAGGGAATATGCCCTGGCTCATTCTCTGACCGTTTATATCGATGTCCCGTATTCGACCGTCCGGGAAAGGTTGGGCGCCTCCGATCCGACCAGGCCTCTGTCTGCAGATTCGGAAAAGCTGTATTACGAAAGGCTGGAAAGCTATTCCAAGGCGCACATCACCGTGGACGGGCTCATCGGAAATCCGGACAGGGTAGCGGAAATGATAGCTATAAGTCTGGAAATGCTCTAACGCAGCAGCTCTCCAAGGGAATTCTCCATTGCGGCGAGGTCTGGCTCCTCTCCGGTCATCAGTCCGTATCCGGTCACGGCCTGCATCAGCAGCCAGCGCGTTCCGGGTATGTAGCCTTCGTGGTTCCGCAGGCACGGATCCTTGTAATTGGCTTCCAGCAGAGTGCGGCACTTCAGCTTGTCTATGCCTTCCGCTGCGCGTGGGAGGGTGTACACGATTACGTCCGCTTCCACGCCGCCGGCAATCTCATCGTGGCGGTAGAGCCTGGTATCGAATCCCAGCTCGCGGACCGCCGCCAGTGCGGCTTTCCCTGCACCTCCGAACCCTATCACCGCTGCGCTGCCCTTGGGCTCGGACTCGAGCAGGGCGCGTACCCCGCGGTAATCGGAGTTGTATGCGCTGATGCCATTCCCGGACTTGACGCAGAGGTTGGTGGCGCCGCAGAGTTCGCATTCACGGCTGATCTTGTCTGCGCAGCCGTAGGCATTCACCTTGAACGGTGCGGTGACGTTGATTGCGCGGTAGCCAGAGAGAAAAGTCTGCCAGGCGAGGCCGAAGTCTTCGGTTTGAATGAGCTCGTACGCGTATTTGCCGGAGTATGCGGCGGTGAACAGGCGCGGGCTGAGCGAGCGGGCGATGGGGTGCCCTATGAGTCCGAATTTATCCATTTCGTTGTCTTACAGCTTCATACAAGAGAATTGCAGCGGATACCGAGACGTTGAGTGAGTCCAGCTTCCCGAGCATAGGTATGCGTATGTGCGCATCCGCGGCTTCGCGCCATTCCCGGGAAAGCCCTGTGGCCTCGGTGCCCATGACGATGGCGCTGGCTCCCTGCATCGGGGTGTCGTAGTAAAGTGAGGAGTCCTGCAGCTGCGCGGTGAGTATCCTTATACCCGCTCCCTTGAGGAAAGCGATCGCTTCCGGGGTGCTGCACACGGCGCACGGCACCGTGAACACTGCGCCTATCGAGGCGCGTATGAGGTTGGGGTTGTACAGGTCGGTGCGCGGGTCGCAGATAATGAGTGCATCAGCGCCTGCGGCGTCACAGGTGCGCAGCACGGCCCCGAGGTTCCCCGGTTTCTCCACGCTCTCGAGTACCGCTATCAGGGGATTCGCCCCGAGTGTGAGGCTGTCCAGACCGTGCTCTCTTGCCTTGAATACCCCGATTGCGCCTTCCGTGCCTTCCCGGTACGCCGCCTTGGCGTACAGTTCCGGGCTGAGCGCGAAATGGCGGCAGCGGGGGAGTTTCTCCTCATCCACGATCTGCGGACAGAAGAAGATGTGGTCGGGCTCGTAGCCGGATGCGGCGCAATGCCCTATTTCTCTCAGCCCTTCGACCACGAACAAAGCGCTTTCGCGCCGCTCAGAGGATTTCTGCTGCAGCGCGACAAGACGTTTGAACTTGGGGTTCGAAGTTGAACTGAGAACTTCGGTCATTATTGCTTCTCCTCTTTCCTGAGGGTCTTCTCCGGCTTCATCTGAGGGAAGAAGAGCACATCCTGGATGGTGGTCTGACCGGTCATGAACATGGTGAGGCGGTCTATTCCCATACCCAGTCCGGAGGTTGGCGGCATACCGTACTCAAGTGCGCGGACGAAGTCCATATCGATGTACATCGCCTCGTCGTCGCCCTTGCTCTTGAGCCTTGCCTGCTCCTCGAAACGCTCCAGCTGGTCGATAGGGTCGTTGAGCTCGGAGTATGCGTTGGCGAGTTCCTTGCCGCAGACGAAGAGCTCGAAACGCTCGGTGAGCTCAGGATTGTTGCGGTGGCGCTTGGTCAGCGGGGACATCTCCACCGGGTAATCGATGATGAAGGTAGGCTGGATGAGCTTGTCCTCACAATACTCTCCGAAGATCGCGTCGATGAGTTTGCCCTTGCCCATAGACGGATCCACGTCCACGTTGAGCTGCTTGCAGGTGGCCCTGAGTTCGTCTTCGTTCATCCCGCTTACGTCCACTCCGGCATATTCCCTGATGGCTTCGAGTATAGGAAGCCTGCGGTAACCTGCAGCGAAATCCACTTCGTTCTCCCCGATCTTCACCTTGGTGGTGCCGTTTACTGCGGTGCAGACCTTCGCGAGCATCTTCTCCACGAAGTCCATCATCCAGTTGTAGTCCTTGTATGCGACGTAAATCTCCATACAGGTGAATTCCGGGTTGTGGGTTTTGTCCATACCCTCGTTGCGGAAGTCCTTCGCGAACTCGTACACTCCGTTGAATCCGCCCACGATGAGCCTCTTGAGATAGAGCTCGTTGGCGATGCGCAGGTACAGAGGAATGTCCAGCGCATTGTGGTGGGTGATGAATGGCCTTGCGGTCGCGCCGCCCGGAATGCTCTGAAGGATAGGGGTTTCCACCTCGAGACAGCCGGCTTCATTGAAGTACTCGCGCATCGTGGCGATAATCTTGGATCTCTTGATGAACACTTCCTTTACCTGAGGGTTGACGATGAGGTCGACGTACCTCTGGCGGTAGCGCAGCTCAGGATCGGTCACGGCATCGAATACCTGTCCGTCCTGTTCCTTTACGATAGGAAGTACTTTGAGCGATTTGCTGAGCAGGGTGAGTTCCTTGGCGTGGACGCTGAGCTGGCCTGTCTGGGTGATAAACGCAAATCCGCGTATCCCTATGATGTCGCCTATGTCGAGGAGCTTCTTCCAAACCGTGTTGTACATGGTCTTGTCCTCGCCCGGGCAGATCTCATCCCTCTTGACGTATATCTGCATACGTCCGGTTTCGTCCTGAAGCTCACCGAAGGATGCGGCACCCATTATGCGCCTGCTCATAAGCCTTCCGGCTATGCATACCTCCTGGAAATTGCCTTTCTGGGCATCGTAGCCTGCCTTGATTTCGGCAGCGTTGGTGTTTACTGGATATAGTGCTGCCGGATATGGCTCAATGCCCAGTTCCCTGAGCTTCGCAAGGGATTCCCTGCGCAAAAGTTCTTGTTCGCTGTATTCCATATATGTCATTTTCTTGTTTCGTGCAAAGTTTGCAAAAGTACTATTTTTATGGAATTTTACCAAATATCGAAATATTTACTTAACTTTGTCTGTATATGCTTAAGGAAAGGGAATGTAAATGGAGCATAAAGGAAGCTTCCGACAGCGAGAAGGTCGAAAGGCTTGCGACGGAGGTCGGCATCGACAAGGTGCTTGCCGATTTGCTCGTAAAAAGGGGCGTGGAGACATTCGACCAGGCCCGTTCCTTCTTCCGCCCCAATCTTGACGATCTGCACGATCCTTTCCTGATGAAGGACATGGACGTGGCTGTGGAACGCCTTCACAAGGCAGTAAGCAGCGGGGAGTCGATACTCGTCTATGGCGACTATGATGTAGATGGCACCACTGCCGTGGCTCTGGTGTATTCCTTTCTCCGCCGCTTCACGCACAAGGTCGATTTCTACATTCCCGACCGCTACGACGAAGGTTACGGAGTGTCCTTCAAGGGCATAGACCACGCCTTTGAGCACGGTATGAGCCTGATAATTACCCTGGACTGCGGCATCAAGGCCATTGACAAGGTGGAGTATGCGCGCAGCAAGGGTATAGATATGATCATCTGCGACCACCACCTCCCGGAGGATTCCTTGCCGGCGGCAGCAGCGGTGCTCGACCCGAAAAGGGAGGATTGCAACTATCCTTTCGATGACCTCTCCGGCTGCGGCGTGGGATTCAAGATGGTGCAGGCGTATTCTCAGAGATACGGAGTGCCGTTCGAGACCCTGGTGCCCCTGCTCGACCTTCTGGTGGTGAGCATAGCTTCGGACCTGGTGACCATGGTGGGGGAGAACAGAATTCTGGCGCATTACGGCCTCAAACAGCTCAACGAGGCCCCGTGCCACGGATTGCGCGCAATGATAGAGTTGTCCAAGCTCGACCCGGGCCACGTGTCCATCGACGACATCGTGTTCAAGATAGGGCCGAGAATCAATGCGGCCGGCAGAATGGAGTCCGGGCGCCTTGCCGTGGAGCTGCTCAATGCCACGGATGACGACACGGCAATGTTCATAGGCCAGAAAATCAACGAGAACAACAACGAACGCAAGAACATAGACAGGGAGATTACCCAGGAGGCTCTGGAAATGGTGGAGTCTGGCAAGTGCCTGTGCAACCGCAACGCTACTATAGTCTACAACCCGCAGTGGAACAAGGGAGTTGTGGGAATTGTCGCATCCAGACTTGTGGAGGCGTACTACAAACCTACGGTGGTGCTCACTAAATCCAACGGTTTCGTTACGGGATCCGCGCGCAGCATAGCTGGTTTCGACCTGTATGGCGCGATAGAGAACTGCGCAGATCTGTTGGAAAACTTTGGCGGCCACGTGTATGCGGCCGGCCTCACCCTCAAGGAAGAGAACCTCCCTGAATTCGCCCGACGTATGGATGAATTCATCTCCGGTAAGATTACGGATGAGATGCTCACCCCCGTGGTGGATGTGGATGCTGAACTCAATTTCTCCCGTATCACTCCGAAGTTTTTCCGTATCCTCAAGCTCTTCCAGCCATTCGGACCCGGGAATCACAATCCTGTATTCATGTCGAAGAAAGTATGCGATGCGGGCTCGGGACGAAAAGTGGGTGCAGGGGGAGTACATATGAAGCTGGACCTCATTCAAGAGGACCAGCCTTTCCATCAGATTCCTGCCATAGCCTTCAATATGGCCTCATATTTCGACGATATCAAGGATAGCAGGCCTTTCGATATCTGCTACACAATTGTGGAGAACTACTATCGTGGCAACTCCTCCATCCAACTCAGAATTCGCGACTTGCGCGAATCTGAGGAGGATTTTCTTTCTGAGGGGGAGTTCTAGTGACTTTTATTTCAGCGTGAACTTCACACTGCTGCGTATGTCTTCTGAAGAAG
>SFJB01000181.1 GCA_004555145.1 Bacteroidales bacterium
CCTGATCGACGGCCAGCAGCGTATCACTGCCATTCAGGCAGCGGTTGTTGGACAGGAAGTCGTGGACTCCTCTTACAAAAAGAAGCGTATCACCATCGCCTTCAATCCTAATGACGAAGTGTTCGAGGTTTGTAATCCGGCTATCGAGAAGGATTCCAAGTGGATTCCGGACATCTCGGCGGTATTTGATGTCGGCTTTGACGCTTGGGAATTCGTCAATCGGTACTGCGAAACCAACGGCATGGCCGGAAAGCAGTCTGAGATCAACAAGACCCTGATGCGTCTGATGTCCATCAAAGGGATCAACCTCGGAGTTACCGAGCTTTCCCAGGCACTGACCATTGACGAGGTCACGAATATTTTTATTCGGATCAACTCGCAAGGCGTTGTGCTGTCGCAGGCGGATTTCGCCATGTCGAAGATCTCTTCCGATGACCGCTACGGCGGGAATGAGACCCGGAAGATGATCGACTACTTCTGCCACTTCATGCAGAGGCCCGCTGACTACGATATGATCGTGGCCAACGATAAGGAGTTCGCTAAATCCGAGGCCCTGCAAAAGATCAAATGGGTTACCAAGGAGCAGGAGGATATTTATGTTCCCAGCTATACAGACGTCCTCCGTGTTTCCTTCACGCATATCTTCCAGAGGGGAAAAATTGCCGATCTGGTGAATCTGCTTTCCGGTCGTAATTTTGAGACAAGGGAGAACCTCGAAATCATCGCTGAGGACTCCTTCCGAAAGCTGCGTGAAGGCGTTGAGGCCTTCGTGAACGAAACGAACTTCAAGCGCTACCTGATGATCGTCCAATCCACTGGCATCGTGGATTCCTCGCTCGTCCGGTCTAAGAACGTGTTGAACTTCGGATACATCCTGTACTTGTCGCTGAAGGATCGTGGTATGCACCCGGCTATGATTGAAAGTATCGTGCGCCGGTGGATCGTCCTGTCGATGCTGACGGGTCGCTATTCTGGATCTGCGGAATCCGCCATCGACTATGACATCAAACGCTTCACTGAGCAGGACCCGGAGACCTTCTTAAAGACTACGGAAACCGGCGAGCTCTCCGACGCTTTCTGGAATACGGTGCTGGTCCAGCGGCTGGATACTTCTGTCGCCAGCAGCCCGTACTTCCTTGTTTTCCTGATGGCACAGGTGAAGAAAAACGCCAGGGGCTTCCTCTCCAAGCAGATCACTGTGCAGTCGCTCATTGAGCAGCGCGGCGACATCCACCACATCTTCCCAAAGAAGTACCTCCAGAAGAACGGCGTGGATGCGCGGAAGGATTACAATCAGATCGCCAACTATGTCTACACGCAGTCCGAGACCAATATCAAGATCAAGGACGATGCTCCGTGTGAGTATATGGCCCGCATGAAGCAGCAGGTCGCCGGTGAGGGTACCTACTATGGTGGCATCACGGACATGGATGACCTGAGAGCCAACCTTGCCGAGAACTGCGTCCCCGAAGCCTTTATGGACATGGATATTTTTGACTACCAAGTGTTCTTGGATACCCGTCGGACCATGATGGCGCAATACATCCGGGAATACTACGAGAGCTTGGCGTAAATCTCACAGAGGGGAGTAACATATTCCCTGCCGCTCTGATGGCAGCCGAGGGCAGGAGCAATGACATGGACATTGAGCCAGATGGTATTGAGGTCTCCGACACTGTGACTGTCCTCTGAGAAGCCAACAAAACTACACTTTTTAATCTTTCCTATGAACCTTTTAACTATTTCCACACAATTATATTTTCCCTCACACTTTTTAACTTTTCCTCTGTGAGAGGAATAGTGAGGGGTAAGTCGCCACCTTGCTCCACGCCTCAAGCGAAATCTTCATAAAGAGAAAGGGCTTTCACAGCCTTACCGGATAGACCGGTGAAACCGTGAAAACCCTTGAAATCAGGCCGTTTCTGGGCATTATGACCCAGAGGCGGCCTTTTCATTTTGTATCAAAGACGACGTTAAGATGGATCTCATCGTCACCAAGTCGGTCAGCCGGTTTGCCCGAAACACG
>SFJB01000182.1 GCA_004555145.1 Bacteroidales bacterium
TTCTGGATCTGCTCCCTGAAGATCGGAATGACACTGCCGTTGGAGCCGAGCACGTTGCCGAAACGCGTGGTCACGAACTGGGTCACACCCTGCACCTTGCCCTCCTGTATGGCCTGATTGAGGCTCTGGCAGTAGATCTGGCATATCCTCTTGCTGCAGCCCATCACGTTGGTAGGATTGACAGCCTTGTCGGTGGAGATCATCACGAACTTCTTGGTGCCGTACTTGACGGCAAGGTCCGCGATAACTCTCGTTCCGTAGATATTGTTCTGCACAGCTATCGCCGGGTCATCCTCCATCATAGGCACGTGCTTGTAGGCTGCCGCATGGAAGACGTATTCGGGCCTATGCTCACGGAAGATGCTCTCCATATGCTTGCCGTTGGCAATGCTGGTCACTATCGTCTCGTTCTTGATGTCAGGATATTGCCTTTGCATCATCAGGCGAATGTCGTGCATCGGTGTCTCCGCCTGATCGATGAGTATCATCTCCGCCGGATGGTACTTGGCAACCTGGCGCACCATCTCGGAGCCTATCGAGCCGGCGGCGCCGGTGATGAGTATCCTTTTGCCGGTGAGCAAGGCGCCGATGGCATCCATATCCACCTCTATCTTCTCCCTCGGCAGCAGGTCCTCGATGGCCACCTCATGCAGGCGGTTGTGGCTGAGGGTGCCCTCGCGTCCGTCCCACTCCTCGACCTGAGGCATCATCATGACCTTGATGCCGGCGGAGAGGAACTCATCCACCATTTTCTGGTTGTCCCTGAAGACGTCGTTCTTCAACGGCGAAACCAGAAGCACTTTCACTCCTTTCTCCTTGAGGCTCTCGGCCAGCCCGGGGACGTTCAGATAGACCGGCTTGCCCATCAGGTAGGCTCCTTTCATCTCCACACCGTCGGAAATGAAGGAATTGAGGTAATACGGCTTTTCCTTGTCGACATTGATGCTCTTGGCAAGGCTGATGCCGCCGGTCTTGGTGCCGTAGATGGCGACCGGAATGGCATTGTCGCTGCGGAACGAGTCATAAAGCCGCTTGACGACGACCCTCTCGACCCACAGCAGCAACGTGCTGATGGCAAAGAGCACAACAGACACGGGGAAATCCGGGAAAAGGAAGACCCGCTGCCCAGGCCGTACCCCGTTTACCGCAAGACCGAGCAGCCAGAAGGCAACGGTCGCGATGAACGACGCCGTAGCCACGCGCTGCAGGTCAATGAATGAGGAGTACCTGACTATGCCCGAATAGGTGTGGAACACCCTGAAGGAGATCACGAAAAGGACGAGACCCAGCAGTATGCCCCTAGTCATGCTCCAGAAGTGACCGGCAAAGATATCGCCTCCCAGTTCGATGTAGTGCCCCACGTACGTGGAGAAAGCCACGATCACACAGTCAAGAAGCAGGATACACCAATAAGGAAGTGCCTTGTTCGAGAAATACCAATCAACAACCTTGCGAAAAAGATTCATAATGTATCAGTTAAGTATCCCCACGAGAAATCGTAAGGGCTTGTTTTATATATTTTGCAACATTAACCTTTAAATCACTGCGCTGTGCCGTAATAGGCTGCGTACCACTGGGCGAAGCGTCTCAAGCCCTCCCTGAGACTGGTGTCCGGTCTGAATCCGAAATCTTCCTCCAGAGGAGCGGTGTCGGCGTAGGTCACCGGCACGTCGCCCGGCTGCATAGGAACAAGCTCCTTGTGCGCCTCGAAGTCGTAGTCGGCTGGGAGCACCCCCGCGGCGATAAGCTCTTCCTGAAGTATGGTAACGAAGTCCAGCAGGTTCTCCGGCTGGCTGTTTCCGATGTTATAGACCTTGTAAGGCGGAACAGGGAGTCCGTCCTCGCCCCTGCGGCGCTCAGGAGCGTGCCGCATCACGCGGACCACGCCCTCAACTATGTCGTCCACATAGGTGAAGTCCCTCTTACAGTTGCCGTAGTTGAAGATCTGTATGGTCTTTCCCTCGCGGAGCTTGTTCGTAAAGCCGAAGTAGGCCATGTCGGGACGTCCAGCAGGGCCATAGACC
>SFJB01000061.1 GCA_004555145.1 Bacteroidales bacterium
CAGGCAAGTCAGACATTCGGAAGACAGAGGGCAATAATGCTCCAGCTGACGTATGGACATTTCCGAATTTGTAAAGATCTTTTCACCTGCGAAACGCCTCAACTGGATATCCCTCGCCTTCCTGACACGCGCGGCGACTTCGGCGCTGCTCTCCGCTTTTCCTCTGCCCGCGAGCTGACCTGACTTCACCCGGCGCACTATCACCTGCAGGTCTATGCGGTCCATAATGGGGCCGGAGAGCTTGGTGAGGTATTCTTCCCTGCGATATGGTTTGCACACGCACCTGTTCCCTTCGCCGTAGTATCCGCAAGGACAGGGATTGGATGCGGCAACAAGCATAAATGATGCAGGAAAGGTGATTTTCGAGCGCATTCGAGACACCGTAACAATCCTGTCTTCAAGCGGAGCGCGCAGGGACTCGATGACCGAGCGGGGGAGCTGGGCGAATTCATCCATGAAGAGCACCCCGTTGTTGGCAAGCGACACCTCCCCGGGGATTATGCAATCTCCCGAGCCGCCACCGATCAGAGAGGCAATGGAAGAGGAGTGGTGCGGAGCGCGGAAAGGCCGGGTGCGGCACATTGCCGGACGTTGCAGCCCCTTCCCACAAATCGAGTATATCTTGCTCGTCACCAGGGCTTCTTCCCTGCTGAGCGGAGGCAGTATGCCGGCGAGGGCTTTCGCCAATGTACTTTTGCCCGATCCAGGCGAGCCGATCATCATAATGTTATGCGAGCCGGCAGCCGCAATTTCCATGGCCCGCTTTGCCCCAGGCTGCCCTATGATGTCCGCAAAATCAGGAATGCCGCCGTCCTGCCCGGGTTGCGCTACCTCAAGTTCCTCTTCCCTCACGATGAATTCCCTGCCCTGCTCCGCGTCCTCAATTATTGCCACCACATCCGTGAGCGAGCGCACTCCATACACTTCAATACCTCGCACGGCACAGGCCTCTGCGGCACAATCCCGGGGAAGGATGATTCCCTTCAGGCCCCTCTTCTGAGCCAGTTCGGCATAGGGAAGCGCTCCCGGAATGTAACGGACCTCGCCGTCCAGACCCAGTTCTCCCATCACCATATAGTCCCTCACCGCCGGGCAAGTCACCCCTGCGCAGGATGCGATGATTCCCAGGGCTATGGGCAGATCGTAGCCACTGCCGTTCTTGCGCATATCTGCCGGAGCCAGGTTGATGACTATCTTCTTTCCGGGGACCTTGTAGCCGAGGGAAGCCATCGCCGTAATGATGCGTAAAAGGCTTTCTTTCACGGCCGTATCTGCCATCCCGACCATGTGGATTCCTATTCCCCTGTCGATTTCCACCTCGATCACCACGTCCACCGCATCTATTCCGATGCATTTTGCCGAATTGATTCTTGTAAGCATATAGTTTAAAATTTAGTATCTTTGTCCCGTAATGGAGCACAAGTTAACAATAGCCGGGCTCTCAGCCCTTCCGGAAGCGGCCGAAGAGTTCAAGCAGGTTCTGAAAAGCCACAGCCTGATTGCCTTCCACGCCCCTATGGGTGCGGGCAAGACCACCTTTACCAAGGCCCTCTGCGAAAGTCTAGGCGTCCCGCCAGAAGAGATTTCGTCCCCAACCTTCTCCATCGTGAACGAGTATGCAGGTGCGGACGGGGACAGCATCTTCCATTTCGACTTCTACCGCATCACCAAAAACGAGGAAGCCCTTGACATAGGCATCTATGATTATTTCGACAGCGGCTGCCTCTGCCTTATGGAATGGGCGGAAAACATCCCGGACCTACTCCCTGACGAGACGCTCCACGTCAACATTCAGGTGGCGGAGGACGGGTCCAGAGTCCTCAGCTGGGAGGATTGAAGTCTGAGGCAACGCAACTCACATAGCCGTTGACGGGGACTTCTATTCTGTCCTCTTCCGTATATACAACAGGAGCTTCTCCCTTCCTGCGCCCGGAAAGCGCAATGACCACCTCGTTCCCGCACACCGCCACCCCGGACTCCGACATAATAAAGAGATCCGCAAAATGCCTTGCCGGACGTCCTGGACATAAAAGGGAAAGGGTTCCCAGACCATTATCGAGCAGCACACAGTCTGCGGCTTCAGTGTGGATGAACGCACCGGCGAAGGAGCAAAGTTTCTTCGAAGTAGGACCTCCCTGCTCATAGAACACGTAAGTTCCAAGCCCATCCAGGACACCGCTGCTCAGAATCGCTTCTTCCCCTCTCCACACCCTACCGTTCGCAACAGACCGGCCTTCAAAGGAATTCCGCGAATAGTGTGGCTTCCCTGATATCATTTTCAAGTCCAGGGGCTCAAGCGATCGCGGGGCTTCATTCAAGAGCGTTTCCCTTCCATCCTTCACGCAGTAATACATCACCCCGTCCCTGGAACGCAGCGAATAGCAGAATACCAGGCAGCCGTCATCCTCATACAAAGCCCCACCCGGAGCATAAGACAGGTCCGACAGGGATCCGCACACATAACCCGTGCTTCTTTTCAGAAGTATCTCCGAATTTTTCCTCAAGGTAAAACCTGACGGGAGCACAGAGCAGAGAGTGTAAACGTCCTCTCCGTCCAGATACACCCCGACCAGGCTTTCTTCTCCCGTTCCGGTGAATAGATGCCGGCCATCGACAGCCACACAGGTGGAAACAGCATCTGAATACTGTGTAAACAGCCTTCCGGACACCAGATGGTGATGGTCAGGGTTGGCATCAATGCAGTTCTGTCTGCCGCCGACATAGCGCCTCAACTCCTTTCGCCCTTTATAAACCACGAGCTCGAACGGGACCGCTTCGCCGGCAGCTGAAGATGGCCAGTCAAACTCCGCGTCAAAACTGAGGGCTGCATACTCCGGCCCCTCGGACACTCCATCTTTCCTCTCCGGACCCGGATTCCTGAGCGTCTCCCTGCGCTGCCTGCCGCCCAGAAGTTCGAGATTCTGCCGGCTGCAGGAAAGGAAGACCGCCAGCAACAGTATCAGATATGAACCTTTCATAGTATTGCACAACTTGAACATAAAAATGTCGTCAGTGCAAAGAAAACCAAAAAAGTCTTCTGCTGCACTGACGGCACGGACTAAGAATAGGAATATTTCTTTATTTTATCAAATTGTTGCCGTAATTTAAGAATGTCAGAAAGAGAACCTCAGACCTGCGTCAAAGTTGACGAGCAACGGACGCTCAGTGCGTACACTCTTGGGCTGATCGCAAGGGAAGTAATACTTCACGCTTGGATCGACAAAGATGCCTATTCTCCGTGATAGCACAAACTCCACTCCCAAGCCTGCACCCACAGAGTATTGCAGCTTCTGGACCGGCTCAGTGACACTTATGTCAAGGCTGGCAAAAAGAGTGTACTTGTTCGAGAGGCAATATTCCGCCTCACCTCCCGCGTGGAGATAGAACTTGATCCTGTCTGAGCTTACAACATCATAATACAGATCCAAAGGCAGACCCACATACTGCAATGCGTGGAAGACCGTGCCGGCTTCCCTCACCTCGCCACTCTCCATATATTTGCCGGAGAAAGTCCTGGTCAGGCGGGAATAATCCACTCCCAGTCCGACAGAGAAGCGGGGGCTCACATACTTGCGGACGCCTATTCCCAGCGAGAACGGGACTCCATAGACAGACTTGCCCGTCTCCACGATGCCGTTGCTCTGGGTGCCGGGCGCCAATCCCACCACGTTCCTGTTGAATGCGAACTCCGAGTCATTGCCGCCGAGCGCGCCTTTAGTATAGACTTCGAACGGACGATGGCTGCGGACCTCCCTGTTATCCGTAAATATGTCAATATTCCCAGTGTCGCCGACAACCTTGCGCACGCTGCGTCCCTGAGGCCTTTCCTCGACCGTCTTCACGTCCTCCTTGCCCTCCTCTTCGCAGACAGGCAGCTCTGAAGGCTCCCCTTCAGCAGGTTCTTCAACGCAGGTCTCCCGCTGCGGAACTTCTGCCACCGCAAGCAGGGTGCCCACATTTGCGCCTTCCGGCAAAAGTCCGGAACTCAGATATCCATCAAGGCTGAGAGGCGCCTCTACCTGAGGCACATTGCTGTCGTCCAATAGAGATGCATAGGTCTGCACACCGCTGTCCTGCACGGACGGCTGTGTCCAATGATTTGAAATGACCACACCGAACAGCACTGCAGCAGCCGCGAGGCCCATAGCTGCAAAGCCCCACGCATACCGCCTCACAAACGGCGCGGGAGCCGCCTGCACTGCAGCAGCATCCAGTCTCGAAGCCACAGCTTTCCAGACGCCGCGGGACGGTTTCACCTCGGCATCTTCGGCAAGCGACCTCAATAAGGAGTCAAACTCTGTATATTGTTCCTGCATCTTAATATCTGTCTTTTATCTTTGACTGCAACAGCATCCTGGCCCTCTGGAGCTGGGAGCGCGATGTCGTCTCCGAAATTCCGAGGGCTTCGGCTATTTCCTTGTGGGAGAAACCCTCGATGACGTACATATTGAACACGGTGCGGAAACCTGGAGGAAGAGCGGCTATCATCTTCATCAGATCCGCGAACGAAATCTTCTGGATTACCGTAGGATCGTCGCTGGAGATTCCCCAGGCGGCGGACACGTCTTCGGTGTTCTTCAGAGCATCTTTCTTTCTGAGACTCATCAGTGCAGTATTTACAAAGATCTTTCGGGCCCAGCCTTCAAAGGATCCCATCCCCGAATAGCTGTCCAGTTTGGAAAAAAGGGTCACAAAACCGTCCTGAAGTATGTCTTCCGCCGCTTCCCTGTCGCCCATATAACGCAGACAAACGGCCATCATCTTCCCGGACAGAAGGTCATAAATGGCCTTTTGCGACTTCCTGTCGCCTTGCTTCGCGCCCTCTATCCATTCTTTCTCCTGTGAATCAAGATGCTTCTTGTTACCGAATAGTTGCATTTCAACAAAAGAAATAATTTCGTGCTAAAGTAGACATTTTTTCTCATAAAAATGCATAAATTTGTCTTCTATGCGTAAGTTAGCCTATTTCTTGCTGTTTTTGCTGCCTTTCAGCTTTACAGCCTTGGCCCAGGAGGACAAAAGCCAGTTCCTGGACGCTGTGGCGCTATACTCTGAAGGCGAGTTCTCCGCTGCCGGCGAGATGTTCGCCCGGCTTCTGGAGCAGAATCCAAATGACGACGCCTACAACTATTATATGGGGAGCTGCGAGTTTTATCAGGGCCGCACCGGACAGGCCGCACCCTATATCGAAAAAGCCGCGGCGCTGGATTCCACCAACCTCTGGTATATCCACTCCCTGGCAATGCTTTACAACCAGACCGGCGAGCGGGTAAAGTTTGCCGACAGTTTCCAGAAACTCATCGATATGCGTCCGGCGCTTTACCGGACACCGTACAGCCTTACAATGATTGCGGACGTACGCCTTGCACAAGGCAAGGATTCGCTCGCGCTGGCAAGGTACAGCGAAGCTCTTGACATTGATCCTCAATATCTTCCGGCACGGCTGGGCAAGCTGGAAAGCTATCGTATGTCCGGCAAGACCCCGTCGTTTTTCACGGAACTGAGGCAGTTGATCGAGGACGGGAGCGTGGATGTGGGCACGAAGAGCGCCTACCTCGATGCAATCCTGCAGAATATGGACTCGCGCTTCTACTGGGTCTGGGGGAGCACGCTCAAAGAGCTCACGGACAGGTGCGTGGAACTCTATCCCCAGGATTACAGGTGCAATATGCTGAAGTTCCAGCTCCTATATATAGAACAGGACTACGAGGGGGCGCTCAGGCAGTGCGCAGCCCTCCAGAATGCAGCGGCTGCAGCGGCTGACAGCGACAAGCTTGCGGAAGCATACAACTACGAGGGCGACCTTGCGCATATGCTCGGCGACCGCAAGCGGGCATACAGATGCTATGACAATGCCCTCAAGCTCAATGCGGACCTCTGTTCAGTGCTGAACAACTACGCCTACTACCTGAGCGAAGAGAAGAAACAATTGCGCAAGGCATTGAAGATGAGCCGGCGTGCGGTGGAACTCGAGCCCGACAACGCGACCTATCTGGACACCCTTGGATGGATACTGTACCTCCTGAAGAAGCCGGAGGAAGCGAAGCCCCATTTCAAGAGGGCAATGATTTTCGGAGGCAAGGAAAGTGCCGTGGTGCTGGAGCATTATTCTCTGGTACTCAAGGCTTTGGGCGAGAATGACCTGGCCGATTATTACCATTCACTCTCCGAGCAGAAAAGTGAGGCAGGCAGATGAGGAGGGCTTTGGGCATACTGTTTCTCACGTGCCTGATGCTGAGTGCGGTCCGGTCGGCATCCGCGCAGAACACCAGCACGCAGGAATCCAAGAAGGCAGCGCTGGAAAGGGAAATAACCCAGCTTCAGAAACAGCTCCAGGAAAACTCCAAGCGCAGCGCCAGTGTCCTGGGAGACCTCACTCTCATACGCAAGCAGCTCAGCAACAGGCGCGAACTTCTCACTGACAGCGAGCGCGAGATAAAGGTCATCAGCGACAGCATCTCGAGGGCTAAATCGGAAGCCGCAGTCCTCCAGGCGAGGCTGGACACGATGAGCATTTACTACAAACGCCTGATAAAGGGAGCCTACAGAAACAGGGACAACAGGATGTGGTTCGCATACATCCTCACCAGCAGCGACCTCACCCAGGCGGCAAGGCGCTATTCCTATCTGCGCCGGCTTTCCGCCACGATGAACTCAGAAGCCAGGGCAATACAGGAGACCAGGCTCGAACTGGAAGCAAAGCTGGCGGAGCTTGACAAGATGAAGAAGAAGGCGGAAGCCCTCAAGGAGGCACGACGGCTGGAGTTGGAGAAGCTGAGCAGGGACGAGAAGAAGTCAGATGCCCTCATAGCCAGCCTCAACAAGGACAAAAAGAAATACCAGAGGGAACTGGAAACCAAGCGCAAGCAGGTGGAAGCCCTGAACAGGGAAATCGAGCGCATCATCGCGGAGTATGTGGCCCAGGAGACGAAACCCGCTTCGGGTGAAAAGAAGGCAGGCAGCTCCAAAAAAAGCATCGATTACAAGCTTGCGGCGGATTTCGAGAAGAACAAAGGCAAGTTGCCCTGGCCGGCCGACGGACCCGTTGTGGAGAAGTTCGGACGCCACAACCACCCGGTTTACACGTCTATGGTAATGCCGTTCAACAACGGAATCAACCTTTCCCTTTCCGAAGGTGAGGAAATCAGGGCGATATTCGACGGAGAGGTGAAGAACATCATAGTGATGCCGGGATACAACAAATGTGTACTCGTGCAGCACGGCAATTACTTCAGTTTCTACTGCAAGCTCGGGCAGGTGTCGGTCAAAACCGGAGACAAGGTAAAGACAGGCCAGGCAATAGGGCGGGTAGACACCATTGACAGGCAGACACAACTCCACTTCCAGATCTGGAAGGAGAAGACTCCCCAGAATCCGGAATTATGGCTGAGGCCACAAAGATAAAAAGCGGGAAAGACTAACCTGCGACCCAAACGAGAACGTGGCGGTCGAAAGTCATATACTGAAGCTCCAGTTCTTCCTCGTAACCGTCCTTGCTGATAAAGGTGGCATCCAGCTCGCCTTCCCCACGCAGACGGAAATTGTCGATTTCGATCTGCTCTGCAAAATCCACGTTGTATTGGGACATTTTCTTGTAGACTGCTTCTTTGGCACACCAGTAGATGGCCAGCTGCTCGTTACGCTTCTCGTCATCCAAATCCTCAATCTCTTCCTCTGACAAAGCCCGCTTCTCCACTGCGGAGAAGTCCCTGTCGAGAGATTCGCAATCAATGCCCACCTCTTCGGTGTCGTTGTAGATGATTGCCACGTATTTGTTTGTATGAGTGATGCTCAGGTTGATGGAAGAGTTCTCGATGTAAGGTTTTCCGTTGTCGTGATGGTTAAGATAGACCTTTTCGTCAAAAAGGGCTTCCAACAATGCCCGCACAGCCAATTTCTGCTTGCGGAGAGACTCATTCCTTATGTAGGATATTTCCTCGAGCTCATCTGAGGGTACTGAACAGAGCTTTCTGAGTTCCTCTTCGGACTCCGTGATTTGCCAGACTCCCAGTCGCGAGTGGTAGTCGTCGTCAAGATCTTTTATGAGATATAGTGCCATAATTGTTTTATAACGTCGCAAAGATAATGCTTTTTTTGTATATTTGCGAAGAATTCGTTGAATACTCAATTTTTATTGCAATAGAAATGAATTATCTTACTAATGAAAAGCTGCTCATCGTCGGTGCCGGCGGAATGATCGGCTCAAACATGGTTCAGACCGCCCTTATGCTCGGTCTCACTCCAAACGTATGTCTTTATGATATCTTCGAGCCCGGCGTACACGGTGTAGCCGAAGAGATTTACCACTGTGCTTTTGAAGGTGCCAATGTCAGCTGGACCACCGATCCTGCCGTTGCCTTCAAGGATGCAAAATACATCATTTCTTCAGGCGGCGCCCCTCGCAAGGACGGTATGACCCGCGAAGACCTTCTCAAGGGCAACTGCCAGATTGCCGCTGAATTCGGCGACCTCATCAAGAAATACTGCCCTGACGTGAAGCACGTGGTGGTCATCTTCAACCCTGCCGATGTAACTGCCCTCACCGCTCTCATCCACTCAGGCCTCAAGCCTGAGCAGCTCACCTCTCTCGCAGCTCTCGACAGCACCCGTCTCCAGGAAGGCCTCGCAGCCGAATTCGGAGTTCAGCAGTGCAAGGTTACCAATGCTTACACCTACGGTGGTCACGGCGAGGCTATGGCTGTATTTGCCAGCAAGGCTCTCATCGACGGCACCCCTCTCAGCGAGAAGAATCTCTCCGAGGAGCGTTGGGCTGAAATCAAGCACAACACCATTCAGGGTGGTTCCAACATCATCAAGCTCCGCGGCCGCAGCTCATTCCAGAGCCCTGCATACAATGCAGTGAAGATGATCGAGGCCGCCATGGGTGGAGACAAGTTCACCTGGCCGGCAGGCTGCTACGTAAACTGCGACCGCTGCGGCTTCAAGAACGTGATGATGGCTATGCCTACTGTTATCGATGCCAACGGTGTGCACTACAGCAAGCCTGAGGGAACCGCTCAGGAGATGGCCGATCTCCAGGCATCCTACGAGCACCTCTGCAAGATGCGCGACGAGATTATCGCCCTCGGAATCATCCCTCCTGTAGCAGAGTGGAAAGAATCCAACCCTAATCTTTAATATAGGGACCCCATAAAAGAAGGCCGCAGAGAAATCTGCAGCCTTCTTTTTTTGTGCCCGGGGCCGGACTCGAACCGGCACATCTTTAAAGGATAATGGATTTTGAGTCCATCGCGTCTACCAATTCCGCCACTCGGGCAGGCATCCAACTGTGAAATTGGATTGCAAAGGTATTGAAAAATCGCGATTTATCAAATTTTTGCTGTATCTTCGTTCAATTGTTTACAGAATTTATGGAAAAGAATGTATTCGTGGTCTGCGACCGCAACGTGGAAAAGCTGGCCTCAGAGCTTGCTCCAGACCGCCCGCACCTGTCCATCACCGCCGACGAAGACCACAAAAATATGGACTCCGTCCTTTCCATATGCCGCTGGCTACTCTCGGAAGGGGCTGACCGCAATGCACTTGTCTATGCCGTGGGCGGTGGAGTCACCACAGATATGGTCGGTTTCGCCGCAAGCATCTACAAGCGCGGGGTAAGATACATCAACTATCCTACCACCCTGCTCAGCCAGGTCGATGCAGGAATCGGCGGAAAGACGGGCGTGAATCTCGACAGCTACAAGAATATGATAGGGGTGATAAACTTCCCTGCCGAGACACGCATACTCGCCAAATCCCTGGACACTCTTCCTGACAGGGAACTTAGGAGCGGGGCAGCTGAGCTGCTGAAGAGCTTCATTATTGACAACAGGGACGGAAACTACAGCAAGGCCGTGGAGCTGCTTTCCTGCGACAAGCCCGACTCGGAAGCTCTTGCTCCCCTCATCAAAGCTGCGGGAGACGTAAAGCGCAGAATAGTGGAGCAGGACCCGTACGAGCATGGGCAGAGGCGTCTGCTCAATCTTGGCCACACCTACGCCCACGCGATAGAATGGTACCAGCACGTGAACCCTTGCCCCAATCCGATGTCCCACGGCGAAGCCGTTGCGGTGGGAATGATAAAGGCTGCCGGCATCTCCGAGAGCCTGGGGGTGGCTGAGCCAGGCCTCAGTGACAGGCTGCGCTCGGACTTTCTCGCCTGCAAGCTTCCTGTGGACTTCCCTTGCCCGGAGGAGGAGCTGGAAAGCGCAATCTGGAAGGACAAGAAAGCCGAGAACGGAAAGATACATTTTATCCTCATAAAGGAAATAGGAAACGTAATAATCAAGGACTTAGATGATCTGCACCAGTATTAGCAACAAAGGATACGAAGAAATCCTCGACATACTCGCCTCCCCCGCAACAGAGATGGCGGAAATACGTCTTGACCTCTGCAGGCTCAGCGATGAGCAGATAGAAGACCTGTTCGGCAACTCCGACACGCCTCTTCTTGCCACCTGCCGCATCTCCACCCTGGGTTCCGCACGTGAAGCCGAGCGCCGTCTGAGCCTCGCAATACGCTCCGGGGCCCGCTTTGCCGACCTTGAAATCGAAGCTCCCGTGCAGATGAGCAAGAATTTCCAGAAACTCTGCCGCGAATGTGGCACCGAAATCGTGCGCTCCTACCACAATTTCGAGGAAACTCC
>SFJB01000183.1 GCA_004555145.1 Bacteroidales bacterium
TATCTGGAAAGCCACGGAATAGCCAAGCATCAGTACTACAGGTGGAAGCGCAGGTATCGCGATGAGGACGAACAGTCGCTGGTTCCAGCCGGGTTCGTCCCGATGATGCCCGGAGCGGCTCCAATCCAGTCCGCGCCAACCCAGAAGTCCAAAGGCAAACAACAGAAGCCACAGAACCAGGAAAGCTTTCTGACAGTGGAGATCCGTACGTCCTGCGGTTCTGCGATGCGCATCCAGGGAAACATGACCGCGGCACACCTGCGCGAGATAATATCGGCGAGCAATGTTTAGTCTGGACGGCAGCGTCAAGTACTGGCTGTACAACAAGCCGGTGGATATGCGCAAGAGCTTCAACGGGCTGAGCGGCATCGTAACCAACGGGATGTGTGCCAGTCTGCGGAGCGGAGACGTGTACATCTTCATGAACGCCAGCCGGAACATGATGAAGATGCTTCGGCAGGAGGAAGGCGGCCTGGTACTGTATGCGGTCCGCCTGGACATGGGCCGCATGAAGTCCGCCGTCCAGGCGTCCGATGACGAGTTGATATCCTCCGGAATCTCCTATGAAGAGATGCTCGGGATGGTGCGCTCAGCCCTCGACAGTCCTTATGTCCGGAGGATGAAGATGCTCTCGAAAAGTCTCTGAAAATCAACGGAGCAAACCGAATAAAAAGTGCCGTATACTTGCGTATATGGCGCTTTTTTCGTACCTTTATACTATGGAAATCAAGGATATGCAGGCCCTCATCGAGGAGAACAAAAGGCTTCAGGCACAGATCGAGAAGCTCTCTGCCGAGAAGGCCGAACTCGAGAACACCGTGTCCTCCCTGAAGTCCATGATGGACTGGTTCCGCAAGAAGCTCTTCGGCAAGATGAGCGAGAAGAACCTTCCTCTCGACCCCTCGGCTCTTGAGCCGACTCTGTTCGACGAGCAGCTGAGCGAGGATGAGCAGGCTGCTCTTGACGCCGAAGTCAAGGCCATGGAGGAGCAGAACGCCAAGACCATAGAAGTCAAGGCACACAAGCGCGATAGTCACCGACATCTATCCCGAGGGGATGAAAGACAATCCGGACTATGTGGAGATAGGTGTGGAGAATACGGACAGGCTGGCCATCAGGCCCGCTCAGATGTACATCGACAGAATCGCACGCCACAAGTTCGTCCTCAAGAGCAGCCTCCAGATGGAGGATCCCGACAGGCCGGCGTTCGAGATAGCTCCTCTGCCGGAAATGATAATCCCGAAGGGGATGGCCTCCGAAAGCCTTCTGGCGGACATCCTCATAAACAAGTACTCCTATCACCTGCCTTTCTACCGTCAGATACAGAAATACAAGGAACTGGGCGTCGTGCTGAGCGATGCGACGATAGATGACTGGTTCGCCGCTGTCTGCTCGAAACTGCGGCTGCTGTACGACAAACTCCGGGAGCAGATAATGGAGAAGGACTACATACAGGTGGATGAAAGCACGTTGCCGGTGATCGACAACGAGAAGCACCGTGCGGTGAAGGGATACATGTGGGCCGTGAGGGATGCCGTGGGCGGGAGCGTCTACTTCCATTATGATATGGGCTCCAGGAGCGGCGACACCGCCCGCAGGCTCATCGGCGGATACCGCGGAGCCGTGCAGACCGACGGATACGAGGTGTACGAGTCCTTCGAGGGTGCTCCGGGAAAGATGATGATAGGTTGCTGGGCACACGTGAGGCGCAAGTTCGTGGAAGCCCTGGACGAGGACCGCAAGCACGCCAGCGAAGCCATCGTCTATATCAGCAAACTCTACAAGCTTGAGACCGAGATGAAAGAGGCCGGACTTGATCCTGATGCCGTCAGGGAACGCAGGGAGAAGGAGGCGTATCCTATAATACAGGACTTCGAGAAGTGGATGAACGCTGTCGCCAACCGCTTCACGCCAAAGTCCAGGATGGGCAAGGCCATTGTATATACCTACACCCTTCTTCCGAGGCTGAGCCGCTATGTCCTTGACGGTAGGTACAACATCGACAACAACGGCGTGGAGAACGCCATCAGGCCTCTGGCTCTGGGCAGGAAGAACTATCTCTTCTGCGGCAACCACGATGCCGCAGTGCGTGCAGCCATCGTATACTCTCTCTTCGCCTGCTGCAAGGCTCACGATGTCGAGATCAGACCCTGGCTTGAAGACACGCTCAGGCGGCTTCCCACAGAGAAGGACATCACTGCGCTACTTCCGGAGAACTGGCAGCCAGTGACAGCAAAGTAACAGTCAATGACTGCGAGTGACGGTCAATGATGCGTCACTTAGCGAAAGTGGCAGCAAACTCTCAAAAGTTGCTGCCACTTCGCTGTTAATGGGTGTCACACGTGGTTCGTCGGAGGCTTACTCTGGAAGTACCTGAGCATCAGTTCTTGAAGGTTACAGTCGTGCCCGTAGCACCTTTCTTCCAGTTGTCGGGAAGGGTGGATTCTATTGCGGTATATGCAGCCTCGCTTGCCACCGTCAATGTGCGGGAGCTTGCGCCAGAGCCAGCAATAGTGCCAAATAAACCCAGCCACGAATTCAAACAATTTGTAGCATCGAGGCCAGCTGTTGCAAGCATTGTCACTTTGCTCAATGAAGAACAATTATAGAACATATAACGATACAATACTTCGTTAAAAATTTAACAATTATATAATTTTCAATTACTTACGCATACAATAGCCCGTTTTCGGGTAGCTTTACAGCACCTCGCAGACGGCATAGAACAAAGCCGAAAAAAGTGTTAAA
>SFJB01000184.1 GCA_004555145.1 Bacteroidales bacterium
CACGGGGGAGGGAGAACCCCTTACCGTAGTTTGCGGCGCTCCGAACGTTGCTGCCGGTCAGAAGGTGCTCTTTGCACAGATCGGAACCGTGCTCCCGGGCGATTTCAAGATCAAGAAGTCAAAGATCCGGGGAGTCGAATCCTTCGGAATGATATGCGCCGAGGATGAGCTCGGAATCGGAAGCAGCCACGACGGAATCATGGTGCTCCCGGAAGATGCGCTTGTCGGTACCCCGGCAAAGGATTACTTGAAGCTCGAAACCAGCGCCGTCATAGAATATGAAATCACTGCCAACAGGGTTGACGCCGCATCCCATTGGGGCGTGGCCAGAGACCTTTATGCGTACCTCAGGCACAACGGTATCCCTTGCGAACTCGTGCGCCCGGACGTGTCTGCGTTCCGCGAAGGCGAGGGAGGCGGCCTGGATATCAGGGTGGATGACCCGAGCGGTGCACCAAGGTACAGTGGACTCACCATACGCGGGGTGAAGGTGGCTCAGTCGCCGCAGTGGCTCAGGGACAAGCTCCAGAGCATCGGGCTCAATCCGATCAACAACATTGTCGACATATCCAACTTCGTGCTCTTCGAGCTCGGTCAGCCTCTGCATACCTTTGACGCATCCCGCATACGCGGAGGAAAGGTCATCGTGCGCAGGGCGGCCCAGGATGAAATCATCCGTACCCTGGACGGCATCGAGCGCAAGCTCAGCTCCAGCGATATGGTGATTGCTGACGAACAGGGCCCTATGTGCATCGCGGGCGTATTCGGGGGCGAGTTCAGCGGCGTTTCCGAGGATACTGTGGACGTGTTCGTGGAGAGTGCATACTTCGATCCGGCATCAGTGCGCAAGACGTCGAAAAGTCAGACCCTTCAGACAGATGCATCCTTCCGTTACGAAAGGGGTGCTGACCCGCAGGTGACCCTTTACGCCCTCAAGAGAGCTGCGATGCTCATCCTTGAGTGCGCCGGCGGCCACATAGAAGGCAGCATACGCGAATCTTATCCGCAGCCTATAGAGCGCAAGCGCATTGAGCTGGACTACGGGCGCATCGAGCGTTTCGCGGGCTGCAGCCTTGGCCGCGAGGTGATGGAGAACATACTCGAGTGCCTGGGTTACAATTTCATCAGCCGCAGCGAAGAAGGCGCTCTCGTGGAAGCTCCGTCCTATATGGTGGACGTATATAGGGAGTGCGACGTGGTGGAGGAGATACTCCGAATCTATGGTTATGACAATATCCGGAACCGGAAGCAATACGCAACGGCATATCCAACTTCCTTGCAGCCAACGGATTCGTGGAGACGATGAACAACTCCCTCACGAAGGGGGATTACTATACGGAACTCACCACCTACCCGGCCGAATGCTGTGCGAGGATCGTAAATCCGCTCAGCCAGGACCTCAACGTGATGCGCCAGAGCCTGATTCCGGGAGGACTGGAAGTCGTGGCATACAACATCAACAGGCAGCTTTCCTCACTGAAAATATTCGAGTACGGAAGTGTTTACAGAAGACTTCCGGAGAAGAATCCGGAGACCCTTGAAGGCTATGAGGAGCATCAGAACTTCCTTCTGATGATTACCGGCACTCCGGAGAAATCATGGAGGAATGAGCCGGCCAAGAGCAACTTCTTCCAGCTGAAGGCATATTTTGACCTTCTTCTCAGGCGTTTCGGAGCAGATATCTACCAGCTCTGGACCGAAGCTGCACCTGCGGACATCTTCTCCGAAGGTATGAACTTCAAACTCCCGGGCAGTGGAGCTTTGCTTGCCAGCATCGGAACTGTCAACCCTGCCCTTGCCCGCAGATTCGGCATCAAGCAGCCTGTCTTCGCAGCAGAAATCAACTGGCAGGTGCTCTTCAGCCTCATCAAGCGCAACAAGGTAGGATTCAGCGAGTTGCCTAAGTTCCCTGCCGTTCGCAGAGACCTCGCCCTGCTCCTGGACGAGAGCGTAAGTTATGCTGATCTTCGTGCCGCAGCATTCAAGCAGGCAAAGAAACTTCTCAAGCAGGTAGGACTCTTCGATGTCTACAGAGGCGACAAGATACCTGCAGGCAAGAAGCAGTATGCTCTCAGCTTCGTTATCCAGGATCCGGACAAGACTCTTACTGACCAGGATACTGAAAGGGTAATGGAAAGACTCCTCGCAACCTTCCAGAAGGATTTCGGAGCGCAATTGAGATAGATTATGCCGAAGAGGGGAACAACTGTCGCACTGATGCTGCTTTCCTTTGCGCTCGCTTTTTCTTCCTGCTCGAAAGGCGGGAGGGTCTTGTCCGAGCACAAGATGGAAATGCTGTATACCGATATGTTCCTCGCCGACCAATGGTTGCGCGACCATCCCAAATATAGGGCTATGGCCGACACTACGCTGTTTTTTGATCCTATCTTTGAGAAGCATAACATCACGTTTGAAGACTACGATGCCAGCTTGAAGTACTATGTGTCAAAGCCTGAGCTGCTTGCCGAGATAACGCAGAAAGCTTCGGCCCGCCTCTCCAAGATGGCTGACATAATGAGCAAGGAGGTGGAGAGACTGGCAGAAATCGATAGGACCAACAAGGCCAATCGCATTTCTCACGAGTTCGTTGATTTCGAGTCGCTTGAACCCCGCTCAGAGTACTTCAGTCTCACGGACAGCGTTTCCGTGCACTCGGATTCCCTTGCCCTTGCCGCTCGGGATTCCCTTGCCTTTGCTCCGGATTCCCTGACCTATGCTCCGGATTCACTGGCTGCCAAAAAGGTCTCCCATGGTCAAAGGGTGGGTACTCTTTTGCGTGGTTTCGATTCGGTCAAGGTGGCACCCAGGCCGTTCTCGCGTCCGGACAGTGCCTCGGTCAGGAAGCGCCTGGAAAGAATAACTGACAAACATCATAAAGAATAGTATATGGAATTGATAAAC
>SFJB01000185.1 GCA_004555145.1 Bacteroidales bacterium
TGATTTCCTGGGATGGAAGACCCTTCCTGTGGACATTCCCGAGTCCCTGATTCTCGATTGCGAGGCAATTCGCGACGCCTGGGCTGCCAAGGGAGTAAATCTGGTGGTTGTTATCGGTATCGGCGGTTCATACCTTGGAGCACGCTGTGCCATTGAAGCGCTTTCCCACTCATTCGTACGCCCTGAGGACAAACCTCAGATTGTATATGCGGGCAATAATCTCTCTGAGGAGTACCTCTCCGAGCTGATGGATCTCGTGGCTGTACGCAATGTTGGCTGCGTGGTAATCTCCAAGTCCGGCACCACCACCGAGCCAGCTGTCGCTTTCCGCGTTGTCAAGGAATATATTGAGAAGACCTATGGCAAGGCAGAGGCTTCTGAGCGTATCGTAGCTATTACCGATGCCAAAAAGGGTGCTCTCAAGACCCTTTCCACTATGGAAGGATACAAGACTTTCGTGGTGCCTGACAATGTGGGTGGCCGCTACTCTGTTCTCACTCCTGTCGGTCTTCTCCCTATAGTTCTTGCCGGCTTCGACGTAAGGGCTATGCTCCGCGGCGCAGCAGCCGAGAGAGAAGCTCTTCTCCAGAAATCTGAGGATAACGCAGCCATCAAGTATGCTGCTATGCGTAACCTTCTCTACAGCGAACTTGGAAAGAAGGTGGAAATCCTTGTGACCTTCAATCCGAAATTCCAGTATCTCGGAGAATGGTGGAAGCAGCTTTACGGAGAGTCCGAGGGCAAGGAGCTCAAGGGCATATTCCCGGCTTCAGTGGTGTGCACAACCGATCTTCACTCTATGGGACAGTTTATCCAGGAAGGCGAGCGTGTAATGTTTGAGACAACAATCAAGATTGAGAACTCCAACAGGGAGCTTGTTATCGGCAGCGATGAGCAGAATCTTGATCAGCTCAACTATCTTGCAGGCCAGAGGGTGGAACATTGCAATGCAATGGCCCAGCTCGGAACCAAACTTGCCCACATTGACGGTGGCGTGCCTCAGATCGAGGTGGGCATCGAAAGCATCAATGAGGAGACTCTTGGCGCCATCTTCTACTTCTTTGAGTTTGCCTGTGGCGTGAGTGCATACACCCTTGGCATCAATCCTTTCAATCAGCCTGGTGTGGAGGCATACAAGAAGAATATGTTCGCCCTCCTTCGCAAGCCTGGTTACGAGGCTCAGACCGAGGAGATACTCAAGCGTATCCAATAATTAAGAATTTAAGTTTCGCATGTTGCGAAACTACCGAATTTTGAGACCTTTAGGTCGATAGTAAGTCCCTTCCCCGGGGGAAGGGATTTAGGGATGGGTCCTCCTTGCGAAACTTGAGTTAAGAAGTTCCTTTCAGGGCTTGAACTGGAACTCCGAGACATTTTTGAGACCTGGGATGCCGTAATAAGCGCTGACCAGGTCTCCTTTTATGTATATCTGGCGACCCTTGATCCCGGGATTGTCCACCAGGTTCAGTTCTTCCCTGACGTCTCCCGCTTTCAATTCAACACATAGCAGGTAATTCGCATCGGTGCTGCTGCTTCTCAATCCGAGGAGCAGGTTGGTATTCTTGCTGAACGGCGCCTCAAAACTGAATTTGCCGGTGTTGGTAGCCACTCCCACGATGTAACCTAGCACCCACACGTCCTCGCGTGGGGCATTGTCCGCCGCTTCCGTCACGCTGTATGCGTGGTCTATATCCCCTGCATTACCGCTTCCGTCTCCATAAATGAACTCCTCGCTGTCCCAGACTCTGCTGCTGTCCACCTTTACGCTGATGAGTCCGGGAGTGATGTCGGAGCTTGCCGAGAGCTTTATGAGCAGCATATTGCCTGCATTCAGCCTTCTGCTGAACAGGGCTTCGCTTTCTCCTTCGCATTCCAGTGAAACCGCTATCTTCCCGGGAGGGAAAAACGCATAGGAGGATTCGTTGTATGCGTATTCCAAACTTCCCGTGTCGCTTCCCAGAAGGAGACTGCCGGAAGGGAATGCTGCCCGGAATGAGGCATCTGTCTCCAGAGCAATGCCGCAGTTGCTTTGGCTGCAATTCAATTCAACAAACAGCTCCTGGCCATCCTTGAGCACTATCAGTTTGCTGTCTGAGAAGCAGGCCTGATCAAAGGCTGGGATATCGAATTCCAGTGAGGCGGCAGCTACAGTATAGTTTCCTGCCTTCAACTCGAAACTCTCCGGAGAGTCCCCGAAACGTCCTTTATATATGCTTTTACCTTTAGAGTCCGTGATGCTCAGAATGAAGTCTTCCGTGTCCGGGATA
>SFJB01000186.1 GCA_004555145.1 Bacteroidales bacterium
ATCGAATTCATACCACAATATTTTTATCCCAAAAGCGGGTGGGACGAAAGTTTACAAAACAATTTTTCGTCCCAAAAATATGCATATTTTCCCAAATAGCAAGCGTTTTCGTCACTATTATCGCCTTAACGGCCCAGTTTCTTTATCCCACACTCTCTTTCACATAACTTTGCCGTCGGTTTTTAGGAACAAATGTGAAACATGACGATGGATTGCAATATGAACACTTACGAATACTCAGTAGTGCCGGAAGAGATAGATTTCAAAGGACAGATAACGGTCCCTTCGCTTTGCGGACACGTAATCAATGCCATAGGCCAGAACATACGCAAGGAAGGCTTCGGCATAGACGTGATGCAGAAGGAGAACAAGAGCTGGATACTCATACGTTCAGCCTTCGAAATTGACGACAGGCCGGGACTCTATGCCCCTGTCTTCGTGACCGTCTGGCCGGTCTCCAAGGGAGGCCTGACTTTCTACCGCTGCATAAAGATTACTGATGCCACGGGCAGGGAGCTCGGAAGAGGCACTACGGAGTGGTGTATGATAGACATATCCTCCCGCAGGCCAATATACCCGGGAGAGGATCTCGACATTTGCGGCAAGGCCTATTCCCTGCCCTGCGAAGGTCCTAAACGCATCAGGGATTTCTCACCGGAAACCCTTGATGACAGGAAAGTAGGTTACAGTGACTGCGATTTCAACGGTCACCTCAACAATACCAGATATATCGAAATGATTTTCGATCTTCTGCCGGACGAAGTTGTGGACGGCACTTCCCCATTGAGGCTTGATCTTAACTTCAAAAAAGAAATCCGCAAAGGCGCCAGACTCTCAATAGGTCTGAAGCAGGAACGAAGCGACGAATTCCTTTTCATCGCACGTTCGGGCGACCAGACCCTCTGCAGCGCCTCGGTGATGCGGAACTGATTACTTCATCAAAAAGCGGGCATCGAAAAACGCGTGAATAGTCTCCCGACTGTTCACGCGCCCGTGTTGGGATAGCGTCACCCTCCTGGTATCAAACACATTCGTCTGAGTCACCTTCAGGAAGCCGAAGTCCGTAACGACGTCGAAATTTGCCATGTGGACGATGTCATTCACCGACAGTCTCATCACCAGCGACTTGTCCTTCAGGAAGGCCTTCTGCAGCGCTGCCGTGAGGTTGAGATAGTTGTTGCTCAGGAGGACATTCTGGTTGTATGCAGGGGTATGATATTCGGCTCCGAATTCCACCATCCATCCGCTCTTGAAATTCAGGCTGTTGAAAGCCTGGGCGATGAACATTGGCTTGTTATTGAATGAAACCACCTTGTCGGCTCCGAAGCCTGCCTGCTGCTTCATATCCACGTTCAGCCACTGGTGCATCATTCCTGCAGTATAGTTGAGCGTCCATATTCCTATGCTCGGGGAGAAGTTCAGATACCACTGCAATGATCTGAAAGGGTCCACAAGATTGACAGGCTTGGCAAGCACCACTCCCGCATCGTTGTACGGAATGGCCCAGCTCACTATGGCATCGTCTGTGCGGCTGTACTGCAGTATTGCTGTAATGAAGTTCCATCTGGAAGTCAGGCTGAACTGCTGGGTAGTCTGAGGCTGGAGCTTGGCATTTCCGCTCTGCAGCATAAACTTGCTGTGGTATGACAGATTGTCCGAAAGATTCTGGAAGCTCGGCCTGGAGGTCTTCATGCTGTATATGAGCTGCAGCTGCACCGGACCAAAGGCCTGGGCTATGGATACCGTCGGGAAGAAGTTGCTGTACTTGCGGGAGAGATTGTTGGCGACGTTGTTGAAATCCTGGTAGTCGAAACCCACGAGCTCATATCTCACACCTGCGCTCAACTGCCCCACTACCGGCAGGAAACATACATAGTTGGCAAACAGGGCCATATTGCTTTCCGTCACCTTTGTGGATGACGCCGGGATATCCACTCCCCTGATTGAATAGGAACTGCTGCGCTTGGAATAGGTATCTTCGTTGCCCACCTGGAGCGAGCCTTTCCATATCGGATAGCTGAGCACGAGTTTGGCGGCGAACATATCGCTCTCGGCACCATTGCGCGAGCTGATGGCGTTGTCTGCCGCCACGCTGCTCTTCTCGCTGGTGGAGGAAAGGTTCACGGTGCTCGAGCCGTAGTAGTCGGCATTGAAGTCCACGTTCAGCTTGCCGGCGAATGTTCCGTTATAGTAGGCGTTACCGGAGAGATAATAC
>SFJB01000062.1 GCA_004555145.1 Bacteroidales bacterium
GTATTTCCAGCCGCCTTCAGGGCTGCCATGGCGCCGGGAAGTGATATGAGGTTCATAGTCAAAAAGGACCTCTTCTCCCCTTGCCTGGAGATGTACAGCTTCGAGGAGTGGGAGAAACAGTCAAACAGAGTCAAGGACTCGCTGGATCTGACCTTCAACAAGACTCACGCGACTTTCTGGAGAGAATATATGCGCGACAGGGATCTGGTGGAGCCTGATGCAAGGCTCGGCCGCATCTCCATCAGCCGCAAGCTCCTTGATTCAATTTCAGTGGATAAAGAAGTGGTTTTCTCCGGCAATGATTTCAAGATTGAGATCTGGGCAAAGGAGACCTTCGAGGCATCCAGACTTTCCAACGACGAATTCATTGCCATAGCAGAAAGCCTCTCGCAAAAGCAGTAGAGGCCGTCTATGTCAGAGTACCATATTCCAGTTCTCCTAAAACCAAGCATCGACGCCCTTGTCACCAATCCTGACGGGCGCTATGCGGATGCCACCTTCGGCGGAGGCAGTCACAGCAGGGAAATCCTTTCCCGACTTTCCGCCAAAGGATCTCTTATGGCTTTCGACAGAGACTCCGATGCCCTTGCCAACGCTCCTGAAGACGAGCGTTTGACCCTCATCCACAACAATTTCAGATTCATCAGCAACTATGTCCGCCTTAATGCCTGGGACAAAGGCGAAGAAGTTGACGACGATAATGCCCTGCTGGACGGAGTTCTGGCAGACCTGGGAGTAAGCTCCCACCAATTTGATACGGCTGACCGCGGATTTTCATTCCGCTACAGCGCTGAACTCGACATGCGAATGAATGCGCAGGGCGGCAAGACAGCCGCCGACGTAATCAATTCTTATACGCAACAGGAATTGGAAAGAATCCTCAGACTCTTCGGAGAAGTGGACAATGCCCGCAGGGTGGCCCAACTCATAGTTGAGGCCCGCAGCGTGGCGCCTGTACTCACGACTGACGACCTCGCCAAGGCCATCGCCCCCGCCCTGCCTTCTTTCGCTGAACACAAGCATCTCGCCCGCATTTACCAGGCCTTCCGCATAGAAGTGAACGACGAGATGCGCTCGCTGGAGAAGTTCCTCAAAGGTGCCTCAAGCTCCCTGAAGAAGGGCGGCAGGCTCGTGGTCATCACCTATCACTCTCTGGAGGACAGGATGGTGAAGAATTTCATACGCAGCGGAAACATTGACGGAGTGGAGCAGAAGGACAGTTTCGGGGTGAGCCTGTCTCCCCTCAAGGCCGTGAACCGCAAGCCCATACTCCCGGAGGACGAAGAAATAGCAAACAACACCCGAGCCCGCAGCGCAAAGCTGAGGGTTGCGGAAAAGATACGGTAGAGCAATGCCAGTCTGGAAACTTGCCGACATACGCACCTTTTTCAAGAACAGCTTCGTAGCTGTCCTCAAGGCCGAGCTGTTGATGCGCACCAAGGTTGACAAGTACCTGATTCACGTGCTCTATCTCTTCTTCCTTTTTGTCCTCGCCATCTGGATCAGCCTCAGAACCGAGGCGACAATGGCGAAGGTGGAACAGAACAAAAAAGCCATCAAGGAGCTGGAGATATACCGTTCTCAGATGGTTTATGACCTCACTGCCGCCCAAAAGCGCAGCGGGGTGGAAAAGCGGCTCGAAGAAATGGGTTCGCAAGTCAAACCGGCTGAAAAGCCTGCAACTGTACTGAAGTAATGGCGGACACGGGTAAAAGCATAAAGAACAGGGATCACATAGCAATGGTGCTCTATGTGGCTTACCTCGTGCTGCTCGCAGGCTCAGTGCTGGTTGTAGGCAAGATACTCTACATCCAGCTCTTTGAGAAGCTCAACCCGAAGTTGGTGAAGGAGCTCACCCCGGCCTCGGTGGTCAGAAGCATAGAGCCGGAAAGAGGTTGCATCTATGACTGCCAAGGCAGGACTCTTGCCATCTCATGCCCGGAATACCAGTTCTACCTCGACTGCACCGTAGCCCGCGACACCAGCAGGAAGGCAAGACAGGACGGGACCGACAAGATCAAGGAGAAGGAATGGCACCAGAAAGCCAGAGCCCTCGCCGACGGACTTGCAGCAGAGTTCGGGGACAGGAACGGGGACAAATACTACAAGACCCTGTGCAACGGATGGGATGCGAAGAAGAAGTATCTGCGCATAGGTCAGCCCGTGGACTACAACAGTTACCAGCGCATGCTTGAGCTTCCGCTCTTCAACGAGGGGAGGTACAAGGGCGGCGTGATTGTAGAGAGGGAGAACGTGCGCCGCTACCCATACGGGAAGCTGGGATACAGGACCATAGGCTTCGTTCGCGACAACAAGTCGACGGTCAAGAGGACCCACATAGGCATTGAAGGCAAGTACGACTACATACTTCACGGTACCGAAGGCAAGGAATTCCAGCGTCTCACCGACTACGGAATGGTGCGCAACAGCGACAGCAGCACGGTGCAGGCCGTGAACGGCAAGGACATCAGCATCACCCTCAACATAGATTACCAGGAAATCGCGGAGAACGCTCTCAGAGAGCAGATAGAGTCGGAAGACGACCTCGAGGGCGCGTGCCTGGTGATGATGGAGACATCCACAGGCGCAATCAGGGCAATGGTCAACCTGGTGCGCGACGGTGACGGAGGCTTCTCCGAAGGGCAGAACATAGCGATAGGTCGCAAGCAGGAGCCGGGCTCGGTATTCAAGACCGTGACCTTGATGTCCGTGCTCAACGACGGGTACATCAAGAGCCTGGATGAGACTTTGCCTACCAACGGCGGCAAGGTGGAAGGCACGTCAATCAGGGATTCTCACATACCGGACTTCGAACGCCAGCACAACACCAGACGCATATCCGTGCTCGACGGCTTCAAGATATCATCCAACTACGTATTCGCCACCCTCGCCGTGAAGAACTACGGCAAGACGGCCACATCCGACGGCACCGACAAGTTCTTGTCGAACATATACAACTACAAGCTCGGAGAAGCTTTCGATTTCGACATCGAGGGCCTGCTGACTCCGACTATCCCCAATCCGAAAACCAGGTACTGGACAAATACCGACCTCGCATCCATAGCATACGGTTATAGCACCGAGGAAACTCCTCTGCACATTCTCACCTTCTACAATGCCATCGCAAACAAGGGCAAGATGATGAAACCTTACCTCGTGGAAGGGCCTTCGGTCCTCAATTCGGCAATATGTTCCAGGGCGGTGGCAGACACGCTCACCAGGGCATTGAAAGCCGTAACCGAAGACGGTACCGCCAAGAGGCTTAAGGGGGCGAAGTGCAGCGTCGCGGGCAAGACTGGAACCTCATTCGGGACCTATGCCAACGGCAAGTACCAGGACGAATTCGGCAGGCGCAAGTACCAGGGCACCTTTGTAGGCTTCTTCCCCGCCGAAGAGCCGAAGTACTCCATCATTTGCATGGTATACTCCAAGCCGACGAGCAAGAGCTTCCAGGGCGGAGGTATCCCGGCAAGAGCAATCAGGACCGTGATAGACACCATTTACGACATAGACCCTTGTTTCCAGGAAACGATAAGGAGGAAAGGAAAATGACACTCGCTGAGATAATAAAGAACTGTGGCGTTATTTCGCTCAAAGGCAACGGCAAGGTGCAGATAAGCTCCCTTGTCAACGATTCCAGGAAAGCAGGTCCCGGAAGCCTTTTCATTGCAGTGAACGGATGCGGCAACGACGGCAGGGCATATATACCCGCAGCAGTGCAGGCAGGCGCGGCAGCCGTGATGATGGAAGAGGATGCAGGATATGACATACCCGAAAACGTATGCGTGGTCACGGTGAGCGACAGCCGCCACGCAGTTGCAATGGCCGCAGACGCGTTCTACGGCCACCCGAGCGGCAAGCTCAAACTCGTGGGAATTACCGGTACGAACGGCAAGACCACGACTGTCACCCTGCTCTACAGGCTGTTCCGCAGCCTGGGATACGAGTGCGGCCTGCTCTCCACCATCGCAAACTACGTGGGCGACAGGCGCATAGAGACAAGCAACACCACCTCCGACCCGGTGACGATCAATTCCCTGATGGACGAGATGTGCCGCCGGGGTTGCGAGTATTGCTTTATGGAAGTCAGCTCGATAGGAGTGGAGCAGAAGCGCATCGAGGGTCTGGAGTTCAAGCTCGGCATCTTCTCCAATCTCACCCACGACCACCTGGATTACCACGGGACTTTCGCCGAGTACCTCCGCTGCAAGAAGGAGTTCTTCGACAGACTGCCTGCAGACGCGGTCGCCATAATCAATGCCGACGACAGGAACGGATCGGTTATGGTCCAGAACTGCAAGGCTGAGCTTATGACTTATGGCTGCCGCAGCGCCGCCGACCACAAGTGCCGTATAGTGGAGGAGAGTTTCGAGGGAATGCAGCTGAACATAGACGGCAATGAAGTGTGGACCAGACTCATAGGTGCGCACAACGCATATAACATACTCGCAATCTACTGCGCTGCTCTGGCTCTTGGAGTGGACAGCGAAGAAGCACTGCTCGCAATCTCCGCTCTGGAATCCGCACCCGGAAGGCTGGAAACCATCCACGGACCTAAGAGCCTGAGCGTTGTCATAGACTATGCCCACACCCCCGATGCTCTGGAGAACGTGCTCAGGACCCTGCGAGACGTATGTCCGCAGGCCAGTCTTTTCTGCCTCTTCGGTTGCGGGGGCGACAGGGACAGGACCAAGCGTCCCGAGATGGGCGCGGTAGCCGAGAAGTACGCCGACAGAATCATACTCACTTCCGACAACAGCCGCAGTGAGAGCACGACAGAGATCATAAACGAAATCAAGGCGGGAATGAGCCCGGCCGGTCTTGCAAAATCCCTCTGCATAGAGGACCGCAGGGAAGCCATCAGGACTGCCATTATGCTTGCCCCTCAGGGCAGCGCCATACTCCTCGCCGGCAAGGGCCACGAGACCTACCAGATAATAGGAAATTGCAAGAGTCATTTTGACGAAAGGGAAATAGTTGAAGAAACATTCAAAACTTTGGCATAATGCTTTATCATCTTATACATTGGCTTACGGACCTGGGCTTTGACGTCCCGGGAGCAGGTCTGTTCAATTACCTGTCATTCAGGGCGATGCTCGCGGCAATCGTGAGTATGCTTGTGGCATATTTTGCCGGGAAGTCAATCATCAGGAAACTTCAGCTCAAACAGATAGGCGAAACCATCAGGGACCTCGGACTGGAAGGTCAGATGCAGAAGAAGGGCACTCCTACCATGGGAGGAATCATAATCATCATAGCCCTGCTGAGCTCCGCCCTGCTGGTATGCAGGCTCGACAATATCTACACCTGGCTGCTCATCCTGACCACTGTATGGTGTGGAGCCATAGGCTTTGCCGACGATTATATCAAGGTGTTCAAACACAACAAGGAAGGTATGAGCGCAAGGACAAAACTTTTGCTCCAGTTCGGGCTCGGACTGGTGATTGCCCTCACCGTGTGCATCAGCCCCGACATACACAGCGACACACTCATCACCACCATACCTTTCGTGAAGGCCCACGAGTTCGACTATTCCTGGCTTTCCATTTTCAAAGGACAGGCAGGGGTCTATTGCTCCTGGGCAATATATATGTGTATGATAATCATTGTGATTCTTGCCTGCTCCAACGGCACCAACCTCACCGACGGCATGGACGGTCTGGCAACCGGCACTTCTGCAATCGTGGGAGTGGCTCTAGGAGTTATGGCCTGGCTCAGCGGTGATGCCCTGGATGCGCGTTACCTGAACATCATGCACATACCGGGCTCCGGTGAGGTCGCCATATACATGGCTGCCTTCGTGGGCTCGCTCCTGGGATTCCTCTGGTTCAACACCTTCCCTGCGCAGGTATTCATGGGAGACACCGGCAGTCTGACCATAGGCGGCATCATAGGCGTAAGCGCAGTGCTCATACGCAAGGAACTGCTGCTGCCAATACTTTGCGGCGTATTCTTCATGGAGAGTCTTTCCGTGATTATCCAAAGAGGATGGTTCAAATATACCAAAAAGAAATACGGAGAAGGCAGAAGAGTGTTTCTGATGGCCCCGCTTCACCACCACTACCAGAAGCAGGGCATACCTGAGGCGAGGATAGTCACAAGGTTCTGGATAATAGGTATAATACTGGCGGTCAGCACACTGGCCCTTCTCAAAATCCGTTAGTGAATTATGGACAATACTGGAATAAAAGCAAGAATAGCAGTGCTTGGCGGAGCAGAAAGCGGAGTAGGTGCCGCAGTCCTCGCCAAGGTAAAGGGATTCGACGTCTTCCTTTCCGATTGCGGTCAGATCAAGGAGGAATATATCCGTACGCTGGAAGAATGGGGCATTCCTTACGAGCAGGGCGGGCACAGTCCCGAGCTCATACTCAACGCAGACGAAGTCGTGAAGAGCCCGGGCATTCCGGAGACGGCCCCTATGATACAGAGCCTCAGAGCCCAGGGCACCCATATTGTGTCCGAGATCGAATTCGCGTCCAGATATGACAGCGCGAAGAAGATTTGCATCACCGGATCCAACGGCAAGACCACGACCACCTCGCTGATATACTACCTGCTCCGGGAAGCGGGGCTGAACGTAGGCCTGGGAGGGAACATAGGCCAGAGCTACGCATACCAGGTCGCAACCTGCAAATTCGATTATTATGTACTGGAAATCAGCAGTTTCCAGCTCGACGACACCTACGATTTCAGACCGGACATCGCCATCATCACGAACATAACTCCGGACCACCTTGACCGTTACGATCACAAGATGGAGAACTATGTCAAGGCGAAATTCCGCATCACACGCAACCTGCGTCCTGAGGATTGCTTCATCTTCGACTCAGATGATGCCATCACCATAGGACACCTGAGCAACATAGTCCTGAAGGCAAAGATGCTTCCTTTCTCCCAGCAGAAAGAGCTGGAGCAGGGTGCATACCTTGACGGCGACAGGATCATAATGCGCTACGAGGACAGCAGCAGTGAGATCTACCTCAACGAGCTCGCGCTCGGAGGCAGGCACAACATCTACAATTCTATGGCTGCGGCACTGGCAGCTAAGGCAACAGGTATCAGCGACGAGGTGATACGCCACAGTCTCAAGACCTTCTCCCCTATCGAGCACAGGCTGGAGCCGGTACTGAGCGTGGGTGGAGTGAAATACATCAACGACTCCAAGGCAACGAATGTGGATTCGGCGTGGTATGCCCTCGAGTGCCAGACAAGTCCGGTAGTATGGATTGTAGGAGGCAAGGACAAGGGCAACGACTACAGCGTACTGGACGAACTCGTGAGGGACAAGGTCAAGGCTATTGTCTGCCTCGGAGTTGACAACAGCAAGATTCACGCGGCCTTCGAGGGCATCGTGGGAAAAGAGAAGATGAGCGACGCCTCCTCAGCTGAGGAAGCCGTAAGGCAGGCTGCAGCATTTGCAACAGACGGAGACGTGGTGCTGCTCAGCCCTTGCTGCGCCAGCTTCGACCTCTTCAAAAACTACGAGGACAGGGGCCGTCAGTTCAAGGAAGCAGTAAGACATCTTTAGTATGGGCAGGAAGAGAGTATCGATATGGACCTTTGCAGACCGCCTTCAGGGAGACAAGGTGGTCTGGATCATTGTGCTGATGCTTTTCCTCTGCTCCATAGTCTGCATGTTCTCCTCCACTTCCCGCCTGCTCAAGGACGATATGAGCCGAGTGGACCTCCTGAGCGAGCAGCTTATCACCGTGCTCCTTGGGCTCGCGCTGGTTGTAATCATATACAATATCAGGAATATCAAGGCCTTCCGTATTGCCAGCAGCCTGGGATTGCTCGTGTCCTTCGTGTTCCTGTTCCTGCTGGACATACGCATCAACACTCCTTTCATCCGGGCCATCGAGACCAACAACGCATACCGCATCCTGAGCGTGAACGGTTTCCAGATACACGTCTTCGAGATTGTCAAGGTAGCTATGGTCATGTACCTCGCCTGGGCGGTGGATGCCATCAGGAACGTATGCAGGCTGATGCCCGGAAACAATCTGTCGCAAAATTGGAAAAAAATCATCTACCTGTATGTCCCTTTCATAGTCATTCTGGTAATGATCATCCCCGGAAGCAACTCCAGTGCCCTTTTCATTGGTGGGATAATGTATATCGTGATACTTCTTGGAGGAGGTAATGTCAAGGATTTGCTCCTGCTCGCCCTCTGCGGAATAGCCACCATCGGCATATGCCTGGGGATATACCACATCTCCGACGGAAAAGTCCTCGGGCGCATCGGCACCGGAATCTCCCGCGTCTTCGAGAGCACCGACTGGGAAAAGCAGTTCGATGAATCCAAGAAAGGCAGCCTCGCCTACGTGGAAGCCCTGGACAAGCTCAGACAGCCATACGGAGCCAGGATTGCTATCAAAGAAGGCGGACTCCTGGGCAAGGGTCCGGGAGAGAGCACCCAGAAATACAAGGTCCCTGACTACTCCGAGGACTATATGTTCAGCTTCATAATCGAAGAATTCGGCCTTTGGGGTGCATTGACCATAATCATCCTGTATCTGTCCCTGCTGGCCAGGGGCTCTATCATAGTCAGGAACTGCGGCAACGACATTTTCGCCAAGGTGGCGGTGGCAGGACTTTGCCTGCTCATCAGCGGCCAGGCCTTCCTGCACATATTCGTGAACGTGGACATAGGTCCTATGACCGGCCAGACCTTACCGCTGATAAGCCACGGAACGAGTGCCTTCATCTGCTTCTGCGTGGCTTTCGGCATCATACTCTCGCTGAGCCGCATCGCAGGCAGGAGAATTGACAGGGAGACCCGCGATGCCGAGCCTCTTATGGAGATAAAGGACAATATGAGGGCGTCCCTGGACGACCTTGACGCATACGAATCCGGAGAAATGCCGGAAGAAGAAATATAGAGAAATATGGACGGCAAGTACAGAAAACTCAGAGTAATCATCAGCGGAGGCGGCACGGGAGGCCACATCTTCCCTGCCGTGTCCATAGCGAACAAGCTCAAGGAAGTCAATCCCGAGACAGAGATACTCTTCGTGGGAGCGGAGGGCAGGATGGAGATGGAGAAAGTACCTGCGGCAGGCTACAGAATCATAGGTCTGCCAATGGCGGGGCTGCAGCGCAAGCTCACATTCCAAAACATAATCAATGACTTGAAAGTACCGTTCAAACTGCTTGCAAGCATACGCAAGGCCGGACACATAATCGACGATTTCAAGCCGGATATAGCAATAGGGGTGGGCGGATATGCGAGCGCTCCCCTGCTCTGGCAGGCTGGCAGGAAGAAGATTCCCACCCTGCTCCAGGAGCAGAACGGATTTGCCGGGCTGACCAACAAGATTCTGGCAAAGAAGGCCGGGAGCATTTGCGTGGCATACGAGGGCATGGAGAAATTTTTCCCTGCCGACAGAATATGTTTCAGCGGCAATCCCATTCGCGCAGAGATACACCCTTACTCGGAGGAAGAGCGCATGCAAGGACTGGAATTCTACGGCCACCACGCCGACAAGAGGCAGTTGCTCGTGGTAGGAGGAAGCCTGGGAAGCGCTACGCTGAACAGGGCGATGAAGGGATGGATTGAGGCGGGGTGCCCGGGCGGAGAAGACACGGAGGTGCTCTGGCAGTGCGGCAAGTATTACAAAAGTGGGGTTGACAGTTTTATGCAGGGACGGGTTCTTCCCGGAGTGCAGCACAGCGACTTCATTGCCAGGATGGACCTCGCCTACGCAATGGCTGACGTGGTCATAAGCCGTTCCGGAGCCTCCTCGATTTCGGAAATCACCGCCTGCGGCAAGGCGGCGGTGTTCGTTCCCTCCCCTAACGTTGCCGAGGACCACCAGACCCACAACGCTATGGCGCTGGTGCGCAAGGATGCAGCACTTATGGTCAGGGATGCGGACGCAGAGGAGCAGTTGCTTCCGGTGGCAATGGAACTGCTCCACGACAGCGTAAAAATCGGGAAACTCAGCGCCAACGCCCTGAAGATGGCCAAGATGGACGCAGCGCAAACCATAATCGACGAAGTTTACAAACTGGTAAAGAAATGAGATACGGCAAAATATATTTCATAGGCATTGGCGGCATAGGTATGAGCGCCATCGCCCGTTTCTGCAAATTCAAGGGACTTGAGGTGAGCGGTTACGACCGTACCCCCTCTCCCCTGACTGCGGCCCTTGAGGCCGAGGGTATAGCGGTGCATTACGTGGACGATCCTTCACGCCTTCCCTCTGATGTCGGGGATACGCTTGTGGTTTACACCCCCGCCGTTCCCGACAGTTTCGGGGAGCTTGCGTACGCACGTGAAAAAGGCTACAGGGTGATCAAGCGCTCCCGTATGCTCGGAGAACTCTGCGAAGGGGAAACCTGCCTCGCTGTAGCCGGCACGCACGGTAAGACCACCACCTCCACGCTGGTAGCCCACATACTCACCGAGAGCGGCCACGGTTGCTCCGCTTTCCTCGGAGGCATCTCGAAGAACTACGGCACCAACCATCTGGACATATACGGAGACCTGGAGCACGTGCGCGACGCCTTCCGCGAGTTCGCATCCCAGGTCAGCGAAACCCTGATTCTGAAGCACGGGCTTCCGATCAGCAGCAGCGTCACCGGGGCCAGAATCTACTCCTACCATTATGACAATGCTCTGGCAGATTTCCACGGAAGCAACTTCCGCCTCGACGCTAAGGGTTGCTACACCTATGACCTCGTGTACCCGGGCGGTGTCCTGCGCGACATACGCGTGGGCACCATAGGTTGGGTGAACGTGGAGAACAGCATTGCTGCAGCGGCGATATGCCTGTGCTACGGCATTGACGGACAGAAGGTTCGCCACGCAATCGGCAGCTTCCAGGGTGCGGTGCGCCGTCTTGACGTACACGTGAACCGGGAAGGCGTATGCTATATCGATGACTACGCCCACCATCCCGCAGAACTGCGCAGCGCGATCAGCTCCGTTCGGGAAGTGTTCCCGGGAAGAAGGATCACAGGCATATTCCAGCCGCACCTGTATACCCGCACCAGGGACTTCGCTCCCGAATTCGCCGAAGCTCTGAGCCTGCTGGACAAGCTCATACTCCTGGATATTTACCCGGCAAGGGAAGAGCCAATACAGGGCGTCAGTTCCGAGCTCATTTTCAAGGACGTGCGTTGCCCGGAAAAGATACTCCTACACAAGGAGGAACTTATGGATTACCTTGCAAAGGAACGCATCGACGTACTTATCACCTTGGGTGCCGGAGACATAGACCGTTTCATCAATCCCATAAGCGAACTTCTGTCACGGTAATATGAAAGTAAGAGCCCTTCACATAATCCGCCTGCTGCTTGCCCTGATTTTCTTCATTGGGGTAGGGTTCGTCCTGCGCCTCAGTTCAGAGGAGAGGGCAGCCAAAGTCTGCACGGGAATAAGCATAGAGTTCAGCGACAGCTTGAAATTCGTGAGCCAGGAAGATGTAAAGAGCTATATATTAAGTAATTACGGAGCAGTAACAGGACAGAGGCTGGATAGCGTGAAGCTGGACAGGATTGAAAAGCTTCTCGAAGGCAAGAGCGCAATCCTGGACAGCCAGGCCTGGACAGGAGAGGACGGCATCCTTCACATAAAGCTGTCGCAAAGGGCCCCGGAGCTGCGCTTCAGCCACGCCGAAGGCGGCTACTACATAGACAGGAACGGCTACGTCTTCCCTCTGCACAAGAGCTACACCGCCGATGTGCCCGTAATCTACGGCAATGTGCCGAAGATGCCGACGAAAAGCTACAAGGGACCGGCGCCTGACGAACTTGACAGGGAGTGGTTAATGGACATGCTTGCCTTCAAGGATTACGCAGGCAGGCGCAGAAGAGGCGGTTTCCAGCTGGACAGCATTTGGGTGACAGGCAAGGGGGACCTGATGTTTACGCTTGAGGGAAAGCCGGAGAAGTTCGATTTCGGAGAATTGGATGATTTCGGCGAAAAATTTGCCAGAATTGACGATTTTTATGCTTATATTAAGCCCCAAAAGCCTGATACTGAATACAAAGTGGTGATATTAAAATATAAAAAACAAATAATATGCAGACAGAAAGATATATAGCGGCGGCAGACCTTGGCTCGTCAAAGATAGCCTTGACCGTGGCAAAAGTCGAAGGGGATGACATCCAGATCATCTACTACAAGGAGGTCCCGTCCGACGGTATGCGCTACAGTTGTGTCTTCAATCCTTCCAAGGCATCCGCACCTCTCAAGGCAGTGATCGAGGATGCCGAGAACGAGCTTAACATCAAGATACTCCAGCTTGTTATCGGACTCCCGCGATACAACGTACGCCAGGAGTTCGCCAGCGCCAAGATGGAGAGGAGTGACCCTGACAGCTGCATCACCAAGGAGGAGGTAAACGCCTTGAAGAACATTGCAGTGGATTCGTATCCTATGGAAGACGAGGTCAGGGAAGAGATTTACGGAGCTATAGCCCAGTCCTTCTCAGCCGATGACGATGTGGTCAACGGAAGCGAGGGAGATGTGGTCGGAGTGGCTGCCGAGGCAATTGAAGGCAATTTCAAGATCTTCATAGGCAGCAGCAAGGCCGTCAACAACCTTGACAGGATGATGAACAATGTCGGGGTAGCCCCGGCAAAGAAGGTATTCGTCCCTACAGCCACAGCCTCCGCCGTGCTTACAGAAGCAGAAAAGGAGAATGGAGTCGCGCTTGTGGAGATAGGCGCAGGCGTGAGCTCGGTAACCATATACAAGGGCAGGCTGATGAGGCATTACAAATCCATACCTTTCGGCGGCAAGAGCATCACTTCCGACATCAAGTACGAGTGCGGATTCACCGAGGCGCTTGCAGAGAACATCAAGCTCGCCTTCGGAGCCTGTATGCCCGACAAGCTCCAGTCCATGAACGAGAAGGTCATCCAGATCAACGACAACGAGAACGGCACATACGAGCAGCTTCCGGTAAAATACCTCTCCGAAATCATTACCAGCAGGGCGCGTGAGATAATAAACGCCATACTCTACCAGATCCAGGAAAGCGGGCTCGCCGACTCCCTGCGCAACGGAGTAGTGCTCACCGGCGGATGCGCCAATCTCGTAAACCTCGCAAACATGCTCAAGGAGATGTCAGGGTACACGGTACGCATAGGCTATCCGCGTTCGCAGGTATTCAGCTCCGGAGGTTGTCCGGGAGTATGCGAGACCTCAGCGGCAGCCTCCGTGGGTATGATAATCGAAGCACGCAAGGACTTCAGGCTCAACTGCATAGAGGAAGCCCCAGTAGTGCAGGAAACAGAGAACCCTGAAACGGGTGAGCAGCCGGCAATTGACGAGAACGGCAACGGCGAGCTCTTCAAGGAACACGCCGAAGGAGAAGTGCTGACCCCTTCCAAGAAGAAAAAGAAGGAAAGCAAGGGGATCACCTGGACGAAGAGATTCGGAAAGAATATCAAGAAAAATGTCATCAACGGCCTGGAGCAGGTGTTTGAGGGCACCGTTGGAGAACTGTTCGACGAAATGAAATAATAAAGCTGAGAGAATATGATAAACGATTCAATGATAGATACCATCGCTCCCAGCGATTGGGTGAGCTCAGACGAGATAATCAAGGTGCTCGGCGTGGGCGGAGGCGGTTGCAACGCCGTGAACTACATGTTCAACAAGGGCATCAAGGGCTGCAGCTTTGTGGTCTGCAACACCGATTCCCAGGCGCTCAGGTGCTGCAATGTCCCTGTGCAGATACAGATGGGACGGGGTCTTGGTGCAGGTACCAATCCCATCAACGGGCGCAACGCCGCACTCGAGAGTCAGGACCAGATAGAGAAGATAGTGCTTGATACGCACACCAAGATGCTCTTCATCACAGCCGGAATGGGCGGAGGCACCGGCACGGGTGCGGCTCCTGTCATAGCCAAGATGTCCAAGGACAAGGGCATACTTACCGTGGCAGTAGTGACCCTGCCTTTCCTCAACGAAGGCAACGAGGCCCTTTCCAGGGCCATCGACGGCATACACGAGCTGGAGAAGAACGTGGACAGCCTCCTGATCATCAACAACGAGAAACTCCATGAATATTTCGGCAACCAGCTGATTCAGGATGCCTTTCCTCAGGCTGACGAGGTGCTTGCCACTGCGGTCAGGGGCATTGTCGAAATCATCAAGAAGCCGGGGTACATCAACATCGACTTCAAGGACGTGGAGACTATGATGCGCAACAGCGGAATGGCTCTTATGGGTTGCGGTGTCGGCAAGGGGGCGAATCGTATAGAAGATGCGGTAAAAGCCGCCTTCGAGTCCCCTCTGCTCAATGATTTCGACCTCAAGACCGCTAAGAAGGTGCTCATCAACATCACCTGCGGTCACAACGACCAGGGCCTTACCATGGACGACCTCAACGACATCAACGTCAAGATTGACGAGTACACGGGGCGCGCCAACAACTTCAAGCGCGGTCTTATCTGGGATGACGATCCGGAAATCGGAGATACCGTGCGCATCACATCCATAGTCACGGGCCTGCGTTTCTCCGATGTCATCGGACCTACCCGCGATATGGGCAACTACATAATGATAAGCAAGGATTTCGTCTATGACAAAAACGAGGTCTCCCAGAATGAGGGCATCAGCCTGGTGGCCGACAGCGGCTCCCAGCAGATAGGATTCAACACCAAGAACAACGTGAGGACTTTCAAGTTCGACCCTGAAGACAAGCCTGCCCTTGTCGTCGCCCAGGGGGAAGCTCTTTCCGAACTGGAAAACATCCCTGCAATCAGAAGAATACAGCAATGAGAAAAACAAGAGTAAGATTCGCGCCGTCACCTACCGGACCTCTGCATATGGGAGGAGTCAGGACGGCACTTTACAATTACCTCTTCGCAAAGCAGAGAGGTGGAGACTTCATCATACGCATCGAAGACACCGACTCCAACCGCTTCGTCCCGGGAGCGGAGGAATATATCATCGAGTCCCTGAAGTGGTGCGGCATCATTCCTGACGAGGGCGTGGACGAAAACGGAAAGGTGGTGGAGACCCCGTCCGAAAAGCACCCGCACGCTCCGTACAGGCAGAGCCAGCGCAGGCACATATACCGCAAGTATGCCGAGCAGCTGGTGGCTTCGGGCAACGCCTACTATGCCTTCGACACAGCCGAGGAGCTGGAGAAGGCCCG
>SFJB01000063.1 GCA_004555145.1 Bacteroidales bacterium
AACCGTTAGTCCGATGCCGAAAATGATAGAGATACTCGACACCACGCTGCGCGACGGAGAACAGACCGCCGGTGTCTCGTTCAATACGGACGAGAAGCTTGCAATCGCCCAACTCCTGCTTCAGGAACTGAAAGTGGACAGGGTTGAAGTGGCTTCCGCCCGTGTCTCCAGGGGGGAGAGCGACGCCTTCGCCAGGATATGCTCCTGGGCTGCCGCGAACGGCTGCCTGGAAAGGGTTGAAGCTCTGGGCTTTGTGGACAGGGGCCGTTCCGTGGACTGGATTGCAGCCGGTGGGGGAAAGGTGGTGAACATACTTTCCAAGGGCTCAAGCCGCCACCTCAGCAAGCAGCTGGGGAAGACGGTGCAGGAGCATATTGCTGATATTGAAGAAGTGCTTCAGTTGGCATTGGACAAGGGATTGAGTGCCAACCTGTACCTTGAGGACTGGTCGAACGGAATCGTAGATTCTCCGGAGCACGTGTTTACTATGCTGGATGCGCTTGGGAAGCTTCCTATCCGCCGGTTCATGCTCCCCGACACCCTGGGCGTGCTCAACCCGTGGAAGACGGAGGAGCTGTGTTCTCTGATGTGCAGCCGTTATCCTGAACTGCGTTTCGACTTCCACGCCCACAACGACTACGGACTTGCTGTCGCAAATTCCCTTGCCGCCGCACGTGCAGGCATCGGCGGTCTGCACACCACCGTGAACGGCCTGGGAGAGCGCAGCGGAAATGCTTCCGTAGCCAGCCTGCTTGCGTCGCTCAACGACCAGCTGCACATCGCCAACCATCTGGATGAGAGCCGGCTCACGCATGTGTGCAAGTATGTCGAGAGCATCTCAGGCATACGCATCCCGGATAATGAACCCGTGGTTGGAGGCAATGTCTTCACCCAGAGCAGCGGAGTGCATGCGGACGGCGACAACAAGGACAATCTCTACGCGAACAAGCTCCTCCCGCAGCGCTTCGGACGCACCAGGACCTATGCTCTCGGGAAGATGAGCGGCAAGGCGAATATCATCAACAATCTCGACAAACTGGGCATCAAACTTACTCCGGAGCAGGTGAAACTGGTCACCGCAAGGGTGGTGGAACTGGGCGACAAGAAGGAGGCGATGACTGCCGAGGATCTTCCGTTCATTGTGGCAGATGTGCTCAAAAGTGCCTCTGCGGCCACTGTGGACAATATCCACGTGGTGAACTATTCCCTCCAGCTCGCGCGCGGTATGCGTCCGGTGGCAATATTGAAGCTCAGCATACACGGCAAGGAGTATGAGGCTTCGGCCCCGGGTGACGGACAGTACGATGCCTTCATGAAGGCGCTCTGGTCAATTTATACCAGACTGGGCAAGGACCATCCCGTGCTCACTGACTACCAGGTCAGCATCCCTCCGGGAGGCAAAACTGATGCTCTCGTGGCCACTACCATTACCTGGAAGGGACCGAATGGAGAGTTCAAGACAAGAGGCATCGATTCTGACCAGACAGAAGCTGCCATCAAGGCTACGGTCAAGATGCTCAACATAGTGGAAAACATCAACTTATCCGAATTGAAATGAAACTGAGAATAGCAAAGCTTCCGGGAGACGGCATAGGTCCGGAAGTAGTGGAACAGGCCGTCAAGGCAATAGATGCAGTATGCCGACGTTTCGGACACGAGGTGGAGTACAGCTTCGCGAGCGTGGGCGCGTGCGCTATAGACAAATACGGTTCGGCCTTCCCTGAGGAGACCTACCGCACCTGCCTGGAAAGCGATGCAGTGCTTTTCGGCGCAGTGGGTGACCCGAAATATGACAACGACCCCACTGCAAAAGTGCGCCCTGAGCAGGGCTTGCTTGCTATGCGCAAGCAGTTGGGCCTTTACGCGAACCTCAGGCCTGTGGAGACTTTCGCAAGTCTGGTGCACAAGTCACCTCTGAAGGAAGAACTCGTGAACGGGGCGGATTTCGTCTGTGTCAGGGAACTCACAGGAGGTATGTATTTCGGTGAGAAGGGCCGTCTGGACGGGGGAGATACCGCCTATGACACCAATATCTATCATCGCTACGAGGTTGAACGCATACTCCGCTACGCCTTTGAGCTTGCAGGTCTGCGCCGCAGGCATCTCACAGTGGTGGACAAGGCTAATGTGCTCGAATCTTCACGTCTCTGGCGCCAGGTGGCCCAGGAGATGGCTCCTGAATATCCTGAGATCGAGACCGACTATATGTATGTGGACAACGCAGCCATGAAACTCATCACCTGCCCGAAGTTCTTCGATGTGCTTGTCACCGAGAATACCTTCGGAGACATACTTACCGATGAGGCAAGCTGCATCTCCGGCTCCATGGGCCTGCTGGCTTCCGCTTCCATAGGCGAAAAGACCGGAGTGTTCGAGCCTATACACGGTTCCTACCCTCAGGCTGCCGGGAAGAACATAGCCAACCCTCTGGCAACCATACTTTCCGCTGCTATGATGCTGGAATATGCATTCAAACTCAAGGAGGAGGGAGCAGCCATAAGGAAGGCGGTTGCAGAGAGCATAGAGAACAACATAGTCACCGAGGATCTGGCCGCGGCAGGCAAGGCATATTCCACCTCAGAAGTGGGTGACTGGGTGGCATCAAGGATAGAAAACAAGTAAAGGAGGAATAATTATGCAAGAATTGGATTGGAGCAATCTGTCTTTCGCTTACAGAAAGACCAACGCTGTCATCGTCAGCAGGTACAAGGATGGAAAATGGTCGGCCCCGGAGGTGTCCAGGGATTTCGACTTCCATTTCAATGCTTTTGCCGGAGTCTTCCATTACGGCAATTCCTGTTTTGAAGGTCTGAAGGCGTTCAGGGGAGCTGACGGCAAGGTCAGGCTTTTCCGTCCTGACGAGAATGCCGCCCGAATCAGGCGCAGTGCCACCCGTCTGGGTATGGCCGCCCCTACAGACGAGATGTTTATCGAGATGTGCAAGATGTGCGTGAGGGAGAATATTGATTTCCTGCCGCCTTTCGGCTACAACGCTTCGATGTATGTGCGTCCTGTCCTGGAAGGTGTGAATCCTCAGATCAACATAGTTCCTTCCGATGAGGTGATATTCGCTGTAATGTGCCTTCCTGTAGGCAATTACTCAAAAGCAGGCAGTCTCTGTCCTGTGGATGCCGTGATTTCGCGCAACTATGACAGAGCCGCTCCCAACGGCACCGGTTCCTACAAGATCAGCGCCAACTACGCGATGTCGCTCTACCCTTACACCCTTGCCCACGAACTCGGGTACACGGAACTGCTCTTCCTCGACCCAGCCACCAAGACCAGGGTCGATGAGTTCGGCTCCTCCAATTTCATCGGTATCAAGGGTGATACCTATGTGACCCCGCTTTCCGACAGCGTGCTCCCGTCCATCACCAACAAGAGCCTGCGCCAGCTCGCGCGTGACCTTGGGATGAAGGTGGAGAAGAGGGTGGTGCCGGTGGAGGAGATTGCCGAGTTCGATGAGATCAACGCCTGCGGTACCGCCGTGGTAATCACGCCTATACGCAGCATAACCGACAAGCCGTCACTGGAGAGTGAGCAGGTGCTGAGGAAGTACGAAATCGGCTCTCCTGACGAATGCGGTCCGATGAGCCGCAAGCTCTACCAGCTCATCAGAGGCATACAGAATGGAGAAGAGCAGGATCTGCACGGATGGTGCTTTGAAGTCTAGTATATGAAGCTTTTCAGCGAAGAACTTGTGCGTGAGGCCTGCGCTGCCTGCAATATCAGCGACCTCTCCAAGGCTACGATAGGGGAGGTGCTGCTCACTGCGCAATACCTTGAAAACAAGACAGGTATACCCTTTGTCCGTATGGATCAGGGCTCTCCGGGATTGCCTGCGAACCGGGTTGGAATCGAGGCGGAGAAGCGTGCTCTGGACAGTGGGGTGGCGTCACAGTACCCTGCAGCTGCCGGCGTGCCGGAACTCAAGCAGGCAGCTTCCCGTTTCGTGAAAGCCTTCATAAACGTGGACATAAGTCCCCGCAGCTGCGTGCCTACGACCGGCTCCGTGGCGGCATCCTTCGCCTGCTTCATAGCCTGCACCCAGCGTATTCCCGGCAAGGACAAGGTTCTCTTCATAGACCCGGGTTTCCCTATTCAGAAATCCCAGTTAAGGGTGCTGGGCGTGGAATGGAGGGAGTTCGACATCTATCCTTACCGTGGGGCGGAGAAACTGCGTTCGCGTCTGGAGGAGGAACTTGCTTCCGGAGATATAGCCGCCATCATCTATTCAAACCCCAACAATCCGGCTTGGATATGCCTGGATGAAGGTGAATTGCAGGTGATAGGAGAACTTGCCACTAAATACGACGCTGTAGTGCTGGAGGATCTTGCGTATTTCTGTATGGACTACCGCAAGGATCTCGGTCATCCGTTCTGCGAACCTTACCTTCCGACAGTTGCGCGCTACACAGACAACTATATCCTTATGCTGTCTTCATCCAAGATATTCAGCTATGCCGGTCAGCGCATCGCTATGGCCTGCATCTCCGACAGACTGTTCGAGAAGCAGTATCCGGCCCTGGCGCAAAGGTATAAGGATGCTGGTGTGTTTGGCGTAAGTCTCACTGCGTCAATATTATATATGATAACCAGCGGTTGCACTTCCACCACCCAGTACGCCTATGCGGAGATGATGAACCAGGCTTGTGACGGGAAAATCGATTTCGTGGAGGATACGCGCGAGTATGCCCGCAGGGCAGCGAGGATGAAGGAGATATTCCTAAGCCACGGTTTCCACATAGTCTATGACATGGATGTGAATGATAAGGTGGGAGATGGCTTCTTCTTCACCATAGGCTACGACGGACTGAGCGGGGACGAACTTGTGGTGGAGCTTATGCACTATGGCGTGAGTGGCATTAGCTTGTCCACTACCGGAAGCCACAAGGAGGGAGTTCGCGCCTGCACCAGCCGTATGAGGGAGGAACTCTATCCCGTTCTTGACGAGAGAATGGCGGCATTCCAGAAAGATCATCCTAAAGACTGATTTATGAAAATCAACAAGTTGCATATTTCTTCCGAATTCCGTTTCGAGTGTGGTGATACGCTTCCTGAACTGGATCTTGTATATCATACCTCCGAGAGGGAATACAGGAAAGGGGACAAGGTGCTGTGGATATGTCACGCGCTTACCGGTAACTCCGACCCGGAGGACTGGTGGCCTCAGATGGTGGGTGACGGTCTGCTTTTCGACAGTTCGCGCTACTTCATAGTATGCGTGAATATGCTCTGCTCCCCTTATGGTTCAAGCGGCCCGGCGAGCATCAATCCCCTCACCGGGAAACCCTATCTTATGAGCTTTCCCCAGACTACGGTCAGGGATATAGTAAATGCAAATATCCTGGTGCGCAAATTCCTGGGAATCGAGAAGATAGACCTTATGGTGGGCCCGTCCATCGGAGGTTTTCAGGCCTTGGAATGGGTTATTATGGAACCGGATGTGGTGAAGGAAGTAGTCTTCCTGGCTACGGCGACCAAGGTGACTCCATTTATGACTGCTCTCAACGAATCGCAGAGGATGGCACTGCTTGCCGACCACAGTTTTACGGCTGCCGAGAGTCTTGACGGCGGCAGGAAAGGCCTGGCATGCGCCCGTAGCATTGCCCTGATATCCTACAGGACCTTTGACGGATACAACCTTACCCAGTCGGAAGAAGACGACAACTGCCTTTTCGCGGACCGTGCTGCATCTTATCAGCGCTACCAGGGCAAGAAACTGGTAAAGCGCTTCGATGCCTACAGCTATTGGTACCTCACCCGCACCCTCGACAGCCAGAACGTTGGCCGAGGCCGTGGGGGAGTGGTGAAAGCACTTTCCGGAATCAAGGCAAGATGTTTGGTTATCAGCATAGACAGTGATATGCTTTTCCCTCCTAAACACGGAAAGGCTACTGTCGCTGCGCTCGGAAATGCCGAGTACAGGGAACTTTCGTCGCTCTTCGGTCACGACGGCTTCCTGATAGAGAAGGAAAGTCTTTGCCATCTCCTCAGGCCTGTGGTGGAAAGAGCCTTAAATGACAAAACAACTAACGAAATATGAAAGTAATGAAGTTCGGCGGAACCTCAGTCGGTTCTGCACAGAGAATCAAGAACGTGGCAGCGTTGATTACTGCCGAGAAAGGAAACTTCGTAGTGCTCTCCGCCATGTCGGGCACCACCAACAGCCTCGTGGAGATTTCCGATTATCTTTACAACAAGAACCCGGAGGGCGCCAATGAGACAATTGCCAGGCTGCAGTCCCTCTATGAAAAGCACATAGATGGTCTGTATTCCAAAGAAGAGTTCAAGCAGAAGGCCTCCGAATACGCAGGCGGCGTTTTTGACTATCTCAAGAGCTTCACCAAGAATCTCTTCACCCAGACCGAGGAGAAACTTATCGTGGCTCAGGGGGAACTCCTGTCCACGCATATGATGTATTACTATCTGCTCGAGCAGGGATATAAGCCGGTGCTGCTCAACGCCTTGGACTTTATGAAGACGGATTCCCAGGGAGAGCCTGACAGCGGGTTCATCAAGGCGGGGCTAAAGGCTGCGCTCGCCGCATCTCCTGACGCGGAACTCTACATCACCCAGGGCTTCATATGCCGCAATCTGCACGGGGAGGTGGATAACCTGCTGCGCGGAGGTTCCGATTACACGGCTTCGCTCTGCGGTGCCGCGCTGGAGGCGGAGGAAATCCAGATATGGACGGATATCGACGGTATGCACAACAATGACCCGCGCGTGGTGGACGGTACCACTGCAGTACGCCACCTGCATTTTGACGAGGCTGCGGAACTCGGGTACTTCGGTGCCAAGATACTCCATCCTACCTGCATTCAGCCTGCGCGCTACGCAAACATTCCGGTACGCCTGCTCAACACTATGGATCCTCAGGCTCCCGGCACCATCATCAACAATATCAAGGAATGCGGCAGCATAAAGGCAATTGCTGCGAAGGACAATATTACCGCAATACGCATCAAGTCTTCGCGTATGCTCCTTGCCCACGGATTCCTGCGCAAGGTGTTCGAGATTTTCGAGAGTTACCAGACATCCATAGATATGATATGCACATCTGAAGTGGGAGTTTCGATGTCAATAGACAATACCTTGCACCTCAATGAGATAGTTCACGACCTGAAGAAGTACGGAACTGTGAGCGTCGACCTGGATATGTGCATAGTCTGCGTAGTGGGCGATATGGATTGGGAGAACGTGGGCTTCGAGACCCGCGCGATGGAGGCGATGAAGGACATTCCTGTGCGTATGATTTCTTACGGCGGAAGCAACAACAACATCTCCTTCCTTGTACGCGGGGAGGACAAGAACAGGACTCTGCGCTCCCTGAGCAAATGCCTTTTCGAGAATGCTTAAGGGTAGTTTTCCTATAGGGCGTTTTGCTCAGCAGCGTACGCCTTTCTACTATTATGACCTCGATTTGCTGAGACGTACTCTCACAAAGTTGAGGGAGGCTTCATCCTGCCTGCCTGCCGCTTCTGTGCACTATGCCGTGAAGGCCAATTTCAATCCTGTAATACTCAAAGAGATAGCCGCTGCTGGTCTGGGCGCTGACTGTGTGAGCGGAGGGGAGATCAAGGCCGCTTTGGCTGCCGGTTTCCCTGCATCCGGAATCGTATATGCCGGGGTGGGGAAGAGCGATGAGGAGATACGTTTCGCGCTGGCCTCAGGCATCTCCCGTTTCAATGTGGAGTCGGCTGCAGAACTTGAGGTGATTGAGGAGATTGCCGCCGAGATGGGAATTTGCGCACCGGTAAGTCTTCGGGTGAATCCGGACATAGGTGCCCATACGCACGCCAATATCACCACCGGTCTTGCGGAGAACAAGTTCGGCATCAATTACGAGCAGCTGGAGGAGGTGCTTCGCTACGCTCTGTCGCTGCCGCACGTGAAGTACAGCGGACTGCATTTCCACATAGGCTCGCAAATTCTGGATATGATGGATTTCGTGGCCCTGTGCAATAGGATCAATTCATTGAGAGACAAGCTACTGCGCGTCGGGCTTCCGCTTGGTGACGTGAATGTGGGAGGAGGCCTTGGCATCAATTACCAGCATCCCAACCATTTGGATATAGCTGATTTCGATGCGTATTTCAAAACCTTCAGGAAGCATCTCAAACTGCCTGAGGGGACTCGGGTGCATTTCGAGCTGGGCAGGAGTATCGTGGCTCCGTGCGGCAGCCTTATCGCCCGTGTGCTATATGTGAAGAAGGGGACTACACGCCAGTTTGCCATTGTGGATGCCAGTATGACCGAACTGATAAGACCTGCGCTTTACAAGGCTTATCACAGGGTCGAGAACATAAGCTCTGATGAGCCGGAGGAAGTTTACGACGTGGTGGGGCCGGTATGCGAAAGTTCGGATGTGTTCCTGAAGGGAGCGTCGATTGACAGGTGCCACAGGGGCGACCTTATTGCCATACGCAGCGCCGGTGCCTACGGCGAGTCTATGGCGTCCTGCTATAACTGCCGCCCTCTACCTCCTTCCCTTTTCAGCGGGGAGTAGCATGCTCTCCGCTCACTGCTTGGAGCAATCAGGCGGAAGCGATATTCGTGCCGAAAGGCATAAGTCCGAGGCGAATTAGCTTGAGATGTTGCTTAGCGAACGGGATGCCGATAATGGTGATTCCGCACAGTAGTGCAAACACGAGGTGCACAAGAGCAATCTCCCACCAGCCGAGAAGCACCCAAAGGACATTGAAAAATGCCGGCATACAGCCGTAGGAAGGAGAATTGGTCACCTGTTTGCCGAAGGGACACAGCGCAAGGAAGCCAAGACGCCAGAGTTGGATGCCGAAAGGAATTCCAATAATGGTGCAGCATAACAGAAGACCGGCAACGCAATACAGAATGAATGTAAGCAGTCCCCCGAACAACAGCCATAGAAGGTTCCCAAACAAGTTCATAAGTCAGAATATTTTGTCAATACAAATATACTGAAAACACATTGAAAAAAAAGAGTGACTATAAGTCTTTCGGCTACAGTCACTCTCTTTGTTTGTCAGGGCAGAGAGCCCCGTGTGTGCCTGAATGCTATTTGAAGAGCATAGGAGCCATCTGGTAGAGGCAGCGGCGCCAGGTGAGGAACTCGTGGGCGGTGCCTTCAGAGACGTAGGACATGGCGTTGTATCCGGCAGCCTTGAGGGCATCGCCAGCCTTGGTCACGCCTTCAGGATTCTCCTTGCTGCCGCAGCCGATGAATACTCCCTTCACGCCTGTGCCTTCAAGCTCTTCCGGAGTGTAGGTTCCACCGCTGAGGAGGCCCCAGTAACCGAATACCTCCGGTCTGCGCAGGGTAATCATATGGGTTTCCATACCTCCCATAGAGAGACCTGCCATAGCGCGGAATTCCCTCTTTGCCTTGGTCTTGTAATGTGAGTCGATGTAAGGAACCAGTTCGTCCACTAGAACGGTCTCGAACTCCTTGGCCGTGAAGCTGCCTGCGCGTCCGAAGACTACGTCATTGGTCATTCCGTAGGTCATCACCACGATGAAAGGCTCGATCTCGCCATTGGCTATCATATTGTCCATTATGAGTCCGGCCTTGCCCTGTACAGGCCATGATGTCTCGTTCTCGCCCCAACCGTGCTGGAGATAGAGCACAGGGTACTTCTTGTTCTTGGAAGCATCGTAGCTAGGAGGGGTGTAGACGAAGGCGCGTCGTACCTGCCCGGTGCTTTCTGACCAGAAGAGAACCTGTTCTACGTTGCCGTGAGGAACATTTTTCTCAGCATAGAAGTCCTGGTCGTGGGCAGGGATCTCGATACCGCTTTCCCAGCGGCAGGACCCGAAGAAGAAGCCGGTGCCCGGATCGTTCATCACGCCGCCGTCAACGGTGAGGTGGTAGTAGTGGAAGCCCTCGTCCATAGGACCTGCAGTGGTGCCCCACCAATAACCGTCATCGCCCTTGCGCAGCACGGTTCCTCCCTGTCCGCCAAGTCCGAGACTTACAATCACGGAACTTGCCTTTGGCGCATATATGCGGAAGCGTGCATATCCCTGGGAGTTGACCATAGGGTAATCCTGTCCGGGAGCATTGAATGATGAAGGTACGAAGTCTTCCTTCACAACGGCGTTGTCCATTGCAGGGTCAAAGTGCTTTACGATGGTGTAAGCCCTCTTCGGATTGTAATCGGCATCGAAGAGGAGAGGGTAGTTGTTGACGCCGAGCCAGGAGTCCTTGTCGCTGAGGTTCCAGAAGGTGACGTTGTCAATTACGTCGGCGTGTTTGCGGAATACCTTGAAAATTTGATTGTACTGGTCTTCCTGGAGCACTTTCTCGAAATCGGCAACCTGGGCTGCACCCTGGTTAAAGCGGAGTCCGCCGCCCATATCCTCGTTGATGCGTATGTCAAGCTCGGTCACGTGGATGTGGTCAACA
>SFJB01000064.1 GCA_004555145.1 Bacteroidales bacterium
AGGGACTCCATATACCGCCGCTGCCCCTCGGCATAAATCGTATCAAAAGCCAGTGATGACTTGCCGGAGCCGGACAGCCCCGTAATCACCACCATCTTGTCCCTGGGAATATCCAGATTGATATCCTCAATAGCAACCTTTTCACCGAAAGATTTGCTGACGTGTTTACATTCGATTATTGACATACGCGCAAATATACAAAAAAATCGCCCCGTAGAGGCGATTCTTTTTATAAATGTGCAAATTTGTGTCAGTTTGCGGCAATAACCACAACAGAGCATGGAGGCAGAGTCACTTCAAGTCCGGTCTTGGTGAGCTTATAGTCCTTGAAGGCAACAGGTTTGACGGCCTCGGGTTTGTCGAAGTCGTTGTAATCCCTGGCATCCCTGGAAGCGAGGACTCTGGCCGAAAGCACCTTGGTCACTGCCTTTGCATCATCGAAGGTCACGAGCACCTTCTTCGGAGCCTTGAGGTCGGTATTGACAAGAGAGATGTGCATCTCGCCGTCCTTGCGGGAAGCGGTCACATCAACCTCAGGGACAGGGACCTTGCGGTCGCACTCGCGTTTGCCGGTGATGATGTCGGAAGCAAGGAACTCGGCATCCTGATGCACGTTGTACATCTCGAAGACGTGGTATGTCGGGGTCAGCACCATCTGGGTCTCGTTGGTGAGTATCATTGCCTGGAGCACGTTCACGACCTGGGCGATGTTGGCCATCTTCAGACGGCGGGTGTACTTGTGGAAGATGTCAAAGTTGAGTGCCGCTACGATGGCATCGCGCATTGTGTTCTGCTGATAGAGGTGGCCCGGATTGGTGCCTGGTTCCACTTCATACCAGGTACCCCACTCGTCGAGAAGGAGGTCAACGTTGTTCTTAGGGTCGATTTCATCCATGATTTCGATGTGCTTCCTGAGCACCTCCTCGATCTCGATGGACTTTGAGAGGATGTTATAGTATTCCTTGTCGCTGAAATTCAGGGCCGATCCCTTCTTGCCCCAGTCGATGACGGTGTAGTAATGCAGGGAGAGTCCGGCCATACCCTTGCGGGTGAGTCTTTCCATCAGGACCTTGGTCCAGTTGTAATCATAGTCGGAAGCACCGCTCGCAATCTTGTAGAGGCGGTTTCCGCTGAAGTCGCGCAGATAGGTGCCATATCGTCTGAAGAGGTCGGAATAGTACTCTGGAGTCATATTTCCGCCGCATCCCCAGGCCTCGTTGCCAATGCCGAAGTACTTCACGTGCCAAGGCTTCTCACGGCCGTTCGCACGGCGCAGGTCTGCCATGGAGCTCTTTGCATCGGAGGTCATATATTCAACCCAGTCGGCCATCTCCTCAACGCTGCCACTGCCCACATTGCCGCTGATATACGGCTCTATGTCGAGCATTTCGCAAAGATTGAGGAACTCGTGGGTGCCGAAGCTGTTGTCCTCGAGTGTACCTCCCCAGTTGTTGTTGGAAATGTATGCCCTTCCTTCCTGAGGACCTATGCCGTCCATCCAATGGTAATCATCCGCAAAACAGCCGCCCGGCCAGCGCATGACAGGCACTTTCAATGCCTTGAGCGCGTCGAATACATCCTTGCGGTAGCCGTCCACGTTCGGCACGCCGGAATCCTTGCCCACCCAAAGGCCGCCGTATATGCAGCGTCCGAGGTGTTCGGAAAACTGACCGTAGATCTCGGCAGGAATTGTCACTCCGGTCCCTGCATCGTGAATACGGATAGTGGCATCCTGGGCGAAAAGTGAAGAGCCTCCGAGCAGCAGGCAGGCTGCTGAGAAAAATGAAATAATTTTGTTCATAATTTTAATTGATTATTTCAGTAATTGCGTTATATGTGTTACAGTATGACAAATTTAATAAAAAATGACTAATTTCGCATATCTATGGCCAAAAACACCGAAAATATGGATATGGTCTGCCGGCAGTTGATCGCAGACATAAAGAAGGGCGAATTCAGCCCCCTGTATCTTCTGATGGGCGAAGAGCCCTACTACCCGGATATGGTTTGCCAGGCGATACTTGACAATTGCATAGCCGAAGAGGACAGGGATTTCAACCAGACCGTGCTTTACGGCACCGAGAGCAACGCTGAGCAGGTGATTTCCTGCGCGCGGCGCTACCCTATGATGTCAGACAGGCAGCTCGTGGTGCTGAAGGAAGCCCAGTTGATGAAAGACGTGGACAATTTGCTGGCATACTGCGAGAATCCGCTGGACAGCACGGTGCTGGTTGTGGCGATGCACGGAGGCAAGCTGGACAAGCGCGGAGCCCTTTACAAGTGCTTTGCAAAAAAGGGCAAGGTGGTGGATTCACCACAGCTCAGGGATTATGAGGTCCCGGGATGGATAAGTGCCTACTACAGAAGTCGTTCCCTCAACATAAGCCCGGATGCGGCAGCACTGCTTGCGGAATATGCGGGCAGCGACCTTTCCAAGATTGCAGATGAAACCGACAAACTGGTCAGGAACCTGCCGGAAGGCAGCACCGGCGTGAGCGCGGCGGACATAGACAGGAACGTGGGCATATCCAGGGAGTTCAGCATCTTCGAACTCACAAAGGAGCTCAATGCGCACAGGGCATCTCGCGCCCTGGTCATAGCGGAGAGGATGAGCGCAGCCGCAAGGTTTTCCATGCCGGCAGCGATGGCAATGCTCTTCACCAACTTCCAACGCATACTGAAATACGGAGTGCTGCTGTCCAGGGGTCCGGTAAGCCCCGAAATGAAGGCCGTGGCATTGCAGGGAGTGAATCCTTACTTCTACAGGGAGTACGAGGGAGCCGTCAGAACCTATCCTCCCCAGAAGTGCCGCCAGGTAATATCCCTGCTCTGCGAATATGACTACTACAGCAAGGGAGGCAGCCCCGTAACGACAGATGAGCTCTTTCCAGAGCTCATCTCAAAAATTCTCAATGTTTGAGAAACTATTTCTCGTATTTCTTTTCCTTTGCTCGGGTCAGCTTTTCCTTCATCGCGTCCACACATTCCGTGATGGCGTTTTCAAATGTGTCAGCCACGCGCTCGATGATGAGCGTATCGCCCGGAATGTTGATCTGGATTTTGGCTTTCTTGCCTTCCTTGATGTCCTCAAGGGAAACCTCTGCTTCCTGGGCTACGCCATCAAAGAATTTGGATAGACGAGCCACCTTTTTCTCGACAAACGCAACGAGCTTCTCGCCGGCGTCGAATTTCAGAGCTTTGATTTTAATCTCCATTTTTACCTCCGTTTTTTGCCCTTGGGTGGGCGTTTTCATATACTTTCCGCAAGCGCTCTGCCGAATTGTGGGTATAGACCTGGGTCGCGGCAAGCGAGGAGTGTCCGAGAAGCTCCTTTATGGAAAAGAGGTCGGCCCCGTTGTCGAGAAGTTCGGTTGCCAGGGTATGCCTGAGCACGTGCGGGGACTTGCGTCCGCCTATTCCCTCCACGTCTCCCAGCTCCTTCTTGACCACCCGCTCGACAAAGACAGGATATAGGGCATTTCCCTTCTCCGTCTGCAAGAGCGGAGCGTCAGGCAACAGATCCGCACATTTCAAAGAGTCTTGCGATTGTAAATATAAAGAAATTTCTTCACAAAATGAAGGGAGCAGAGGAATTTCTCGTATTTTATCTCCCTTCCCCCTTACCCTCAGCACCCTCCTGGAAAGATCCACAGAGCCGCGTGTCAAGCCAATCAGTTCGGAACGACGTATTCCCGTATTATATAGAATACTGATAATCATCCTGTTGAGCTTTGACTTATAATCTCCGAACTCCATCACGCCCTTCGTGGATTCGAAATAAGCCCTCAATGCATCCTCACGGAAGAACTCCGGTATTCTTTTGGCCTGCGCCGGTTTTTTGAGCAGACGGACGGGATTGGAATCCAGCAGTCCTTCCTTCATCAGATACCGGCAAAAACTGCTGAGCGCAGAAAGGTGAAGATTGACTGTGCGCGGCCCGTCATCCTTCGTTTCCATAAGGTATACTTCATAGGACCTGACAAGCTGGTAGTCAAGGACAGAAATATCCCCTTCTGGCGGGCAGCCCGCAAACATGAAGAAATCCTTCAAAATTCCTTCATAGAGCGTGCAGGTCCTTTCGGAATAACGGCGGACCCCCTTCAGATAGTCTATGTAGGCCGAGAGCATCTATGCTTCCTTTAGACCAAGTTCAGGGGCACGCTGCCGCATATAGGCATCCGCCTCCTCGAAATTGTTGCCTATCAGGCCATCCAGTATGGCTTCCTTGACCATATCCTTGAGCAGACCTATCTCCCTGCAAGGCTCAATTCCGTACACCTTCATAACATATTCGCCGTCAATAGGATTCTTGAAATTGCGTATGGCGTCCTTCTCCTCCACTTCCACGAGTTTGCGCGATACGAGAAGGAAGTTGGAACGTATCCGGGCAACCTTGGCCTCGTTCTTGGAGGTGATATCCGCGTTGCAGAGCAGCATCAGGTCGTCGATGTCATTGCCGGCGTCAAACAGCAGTCTGCGTACGGCGGAGTCCGTGACCTCATCATCCACCAGGGCTATGGGGCGCAGGTGCAGACGTACCAGCTTACTGACGTACTTCATCTCATCCTGGGATAGGCGCAGCCGGTTGAATATACGGGGCACCATCCTGGCTCCGATCACATCGTGGCCGTGGAAAGTCCAGCCGAGCCTCGGGTCGAAACGTTTGCTTGCAGGCTTGCCTATATCGTGCAGCAGTGCAGCCCAACGCAACCAGAGCAGGTGGTCGCGTTCCTTCTGGGGCTCCACGTCCTCGGTGCGTATGTTGTCGAGTACCGCAAGCGTATGCTCGAAATTGTCCTTGTGACCTTTCCCGTCCACGGTCTCCACCCCCTTCAGGGCTTCGATCTCGGGAAGTATGTAATGCAGCAATCCTGCCTCCTGCATCAGGGAAATAGCTATGGAAGGCTGACGGCACACAAGCATCTTGCACAACTCGTCCGCAATCCTTTCCTTTGAGAGTATGTTCAGGCGTTCCGCCATACGGCGCATAGAGGCCATGGACTCCGGCACTATGCGGAAACGGCGCTCCGGGGTGGAGAGCTTGGCAGCGAAACGCACCGCGCGCAACATTCTCAGAGGATCGTCGGAATAGGTGGTGTCAGGGTCCAACGGGGTTCTGATGACACCGTCGGCAAGGTCCCGTATTCCACCGAAAGGATCGACCAGGGCACCGAAGTCTTCTTTCTGGAGGGAAAACGCCATTGCATTGATGGTGAAGTCCCGCCGGCACTGGTCATCCTCCAGGCTCCCGTCCTCCACTATGGGTTTTCGGGATTCGCGCCTGTAAGACTCCTTTCTGGCACCTACGAACTCAATTTCGTCTCCGCCGAAATGCATCATCGCCGTGCCGAAGTTCTTGAAATAGGAGACGTACCTGCCAGTCTTCTCCCCCACTGCGCGAGCGAAGTCTATTCCGCTCCCTTCCACCACTACATCTATATCATTACACTTGCGACCGAGGAAGCAATCTCTAACATAACCTCCTATCACAAAGGCTCTTACGCCTCTGCTTTCAGCAACTTCTCCGATTATCCTGAATATCGGCCTGTCCAAAAACTGAGCTGTTACCGTTGACATATCATCTCTTCATAGAGGGGAATGCGGCCACAAGGGACGAACACCCCGTTTTCCAAAGTGTAAAGATAGGTCAAATTTCCGTTTGTCAGTATCAAAAATTTTACTCCAAGCACGGAATTGTACTTCATCGCCTGTTCTGCGACAGACGCATCAAGGTCAACTTCGGGCCTCTTGCACTCCACCACTGCCACCGGCTTGCCGTCACGACCGTAAACAATTATGTCCGCGCGGTATCGTTTGCCCCCGAAAAGGAAGCCCGCCTCGCTCATCATCATTGTTACAGGCACTTTGAAGCGGTCGCGCAACTGCGTAATAAACCACTGCCGCACCCGTTCCTCGGGTGTGGCAGCTACATTTTTCTTACGCAAAGGATCCCAGATAAGTTCCATTAGCGCTTGCACTTCACAGCCGCGGCCTCGATAGGGAAGCCTGCCTTGTAGTTGGCGATATAACGGTTGAAACCCTCGACGTCCTCAGGGTCAGGAGCAATCTCCACACCCTTCTCGCCCGCGAACACCTTTTTGTCGAGGTAGTCCTCCAGACTCAGCTTCTCGGGATTGTCCACCAGGAACTTGGCAAGCAGGGCGATGCCCCACGCACCGCCTTCTCCGGCAGTCTCCATCACGGATATCGGGGAATCAAGGGCAGCGGCGAGCACCCTCTGACCCACTCCCCTGGTCTTGAAAAGGCCACCGTGTCCGGTAATCCTGTCCACCTTCACTCCCTCTTCCCTGAAGAGTATGTCGTTGCCTATCTTCAACACGCCCACGGAAGCGTAGAGCTGGGAGCGGAAGAAGTTTGCAAGGTTGAACCTGTCGGAAGCAGAACGCACAAACAGGGGCCTGCCCTGTTCGAAACCCGTCACAGGCTCGCCCGAAACGTAGTTGTAGGACACGAGTCCGCCGCAGTCGGCATCCCCTTCCATTGCATTGTTGTAGAGTTTGCCGAACACCTGGCCCATATCCACAGGCACACCGAGCAGCTCCTGGTACTCCTTGAATAGGCCAACCCAGGCGTTGAGTTCGGAGGTGCAGTTGTTGCAGTGTACCATCGCCACGGGGCTGCCGTCAGGAGTCGTCACCATGTCAATCATCTCATAAGGCCGGGAGAGCTCCTTCTCCAGCACTATCATTGAGAAGGATGAAGTACCGGCAGATACATTTCCGGTGCGCTGGCGCACGGCATTGGTCGCTACCATACCCGTGCCGGCATCTCCTTCAGGAGGGCAGAGCGGAGTGCCGGGCTGAAGCTTGCCGCTGGGATCCAGTTTGAGAGCGCCTTCAGCAGTAAGACATCCGGCATCCTGACCTGCCGTCAATGCCTCGGGCAGTATGTCGCGAAGCTTCCAGGAGAAGCCGTACGGCGCCACGAGTTTATCGAACTTCTCCACCATTTCGGCAGAGTAGTCCCTGGTCTGAGAATCCACCGGAATCATTCCGGAGGCGTCCCCTATTCCCAGGACCCGCCTGCCGCTGAGCTGCCAGTGTATGTATCCCGCAAGGGTTGTAAGGAAATTTATGCTTCCCACATGCTCTTCGCCGTCGAGTATTGCCTGATAGAGGTGAGAGATGCTCCAGCGTAGAGGGATGTTATAGTTGAAGAGGCTTGACAACTCGGAGGCAGCCTTTCCCGTATTGGTGTTTCTCCAGGTCCTGAAAGGCACCAGTATGTCCTGATTCCTGTCAAAGGCCATATATCCGTGCATCATTGCACTCACGCCAATTCCGGCAAGCTTTGTTATTTCAACTCCGTACCGGGCCCTGACATTGTCGCAAAGGTCAGCGTACGAGGCCTGGAGCCCCTTCCATATTATGTCTATGCTGTAGGTCCAAAGCCCGTCCACCAGCTGGTTCTCCCACTCGAAGCTGCCCTGGGCGACGGGTTTGCATTCCCCGTCGATCAGGACAGACTTGATTCTGGTAGAACCCAGTTCTATGCCGAGAACCGCCTTCCCGGCTTCGATAAGTTCTTTTGCCTGCACCGCCATTGCTATTTAAGAGCTTTGTTGAGCAGGTAATATACCTCATTGATGCGTATATCCCTCTTGAAATTCTCCACTGTAGTATCCTTGTTTATGCTGAGCATCTCAATGTCGGCGATTTCAGCATAATCCTCCCAGTACTCGCGGGTGAGATCGTAGGAGAAGGCGGAGTGATGGGTACCTCCGGCAATGATCCAGGCAGCGGCTCCGGTCTCGAAATCAGGCTGAGGAATCCAGAGCGCAGAAGCCACAGGAAGCTTCGGCAGGTCCTTAGGCTTGATGCAGTTCACGTCTGCGGCAATGAGGCGGAAGCGACCGCCCATATCCACGATGGTGGCTGCGATGCCCTCGCCTTCCTTGCTGGTGAATACAAGACGGGCAGTAGGGGTCTTGCGCACACCGATTCCGAGCTGATGAACCTCAAGCTTAGGCTTGCCGGCGGCAATCAGAGGGCAGACCTCAAGCATATGCGACTGGAGTATGGCCGAAGTTTTGCCGTCGAAATTGAGGGTATAATCCTCGAGGAAAGAGCATCCCTTAGGGAGTCCCCTAGACATAAACCATACGGTGCGGTAGAGAGCGGCAGTCTTCCAGTCACCCTCTGCGCCGAAGCCATAACCTTCAGCCATCAGCCTCTGGGAAGCCAGACCCGGAATCTGATCGAAGCCCTTGCCCGTGGTCTCGACATTCACGTCGCCGAGATCATCGAAGTTGGTGGTGAATCCCTTCGCTCCGGTATCCTTGAGCACAGCCCTGAGGGTGAGTTCAGCCTTGGCGGAGTTCCATATCTTCTTATATTCCAAGCTCTCCCTGTTCTCCAGGCAGGAGCAATGGTCGTATTCCCTGAAGTATTCAGCCACGAGCTCATCCACATCGGCATCCTTGACAGCCTCGAAATAAGGCATCACAGAGCTGAAAGGCATATAATCCACGTGGTATCCCAGACGCATCTCAGCTTCCACCTTGTCTCCGTCGGTGACGGCCACGTTGTTCATCTGGTCGCCAAAGCGTATGATGCGACAGTCCTGTGCATCAGCCCAAGCGGCTGCGACCCTTTCCCATACGGCTATATGTTCGAGGGTGGTCCTGTCCTTCCAGTAGCCTACCACGGTCTTGTGGCCCTTGCGCATACGGGCAAGGATGTGGCCGAACTCGCGGTCACCGTGGGCACTCTGGTTGAGGTTCATGAAATCCATATCGATGGAATCCCATGGAATCTCCTCATTGAACTGGGTATGGAGGTGAAGCAGAGGCTTGCGGAGTTTCTGCATTCCGTGAATCCACATCTTAGCCGGTGAGAAGGTGTGCATCCAGGTGATTACACCTATGCACTTAGGATCAGCCTCAGCCCTTCCCATAACATCGGCCACCTCGGCGGAAGAGTTTGCGGTCCCCTTATATACAAGTTTCACCGGAAGCACGCCGGAGGCGTTCATTCCGTCTACCATCTGCTGTGAATGTCCGTCCACCTGGACAACAGCGTCTCCACCGTAAAGGAGTTGGGCGCCGGTAACGAACCATACTTCAAGATTTTCGTATTCCTTTATCATATTCTGTTAATGGTTAATAATTGTTTTACTTCTTTTTCTGTCCATAATATGCACCGGGACCGTGCTTTCGGTTGAAGTGCTTCTCTATAAGCAACGGATTCATTGTGAGTGAAGGATTTATGCTGTAGGCTATGGAAGCCATCCTGGCCACCTGTTCAAGCACCACGGCATTGTGCACCGCCTCGTCGGCATCCTTGCCCCAGGCGAAGGGACCGTGATTTTTCACCAGCACGGCAGGAGTGTGTACGGGGTTCAGTCCCTCAAAACGCTTCACGATTACATTACCCGTCTCGAGTTCGTACTGTCCCTTCACTTCCTCTTCCGTCATATCGGCCGTACAAGGCACGGCATCGTGGAAATAGTCCGCGTGCGTGGTCCCTATGTTCGGCAGATCAATGCCGGCCTGGGCCCAGGCGGTAGCATAGGTAGAATGCGTATGCACCACTCCGCCAATCTCAGGGAAGGCCCTGTATAGCACAAGATGAGTAGGAGTATCGGAAGACGGTCTGAGCGAACCCTCGATGACCTTGCCGTCAAGGTCTACCACAACCATATCCTCCGCTTTCATATCATCATAACTGACACCCGAAGGCTTGATGACCACCAGGCCGCTTTCGCGGTCAATGGCGGACACGTTGCCCCAGGTGAAGATCACAAGGCCGTGCTTGACCAGGTCAAGGTTTGCACGGCAGACTTTATTCTTAAGTTCTTCCAACATATCGCTGAACAATTACCAGAGAACAATATACAAAAGTCCTACCAGAACGCAGATAACAAGGGCTCCGATTCCGTAGACCGGCAGCCAGGGTCCATACAGAATGCCCCGGTTCCGGAGCAGCCCTTCCGTGATCCAATAGAAGATCTCTTCATAGACCCAACCCACCA
>SFJB01000065.1 GCA_004555145.1 Bacteroidales bacterium
CGATGACGAATGAGAGCAGGCCAAGGCCGAAAATCTTCACGGAGTTGCCGGTGAGGAACACATCAGCCTGGGTGGACGCTCCCACGGTGACACCGATGAGGGTAGTCACAACGTCGATGAGAGGTCCGCTGGCGGTGGTTGCGAGGCGCTTGGTCACGCCGCTCTCCTTGAGCAGGTTGCCGAAGAAGAGCATACCCAGCAGAGGAAGTCCTGAAGGCACTATGAATGCAGTGCAGATAAGACCGATTACCGGGAAGATGATCTTTTCCCTCTGGCTTACCACGCGAGGCTTGTTCATCCTTATGACGCGCTCCTTTTTGGTGGTCAGGAGCAGCATTATCGGCTTCTGGATCACAGGAACCAGAGCCATATAGGAGTATGCCGAAACTGCGATTGCACCCATAAGCTCAGGCGCAAGCTTGGAGCTCAGGAAGATGGCGGTAGGACCGTCCGCACCTCCGATGATGCCTATGGCACCTGCCTCGTTGGGAGCGAATCCGAGAACGAGCGCAAGCAGATAGGCTCCGAAAATACCTATCTGTGCGGCGGCGCCGATGAGTATGAGCCTCGGTTGGGAGATGAGGGCGGAAAAGTCCGTCATAGCTCCGATGCCGAGGAATATGAGAGGCGGGTACCAACCCTGGCGCACACCCTGGTATAGTATGTTGAGTACGGAGCCCTCCTCATATATGCTGACGTTCATACCCGGATAGACAGGTATGTTTCCTATGATCATACCGAAGCCGATAGGCACCAGAAGAAGCGGTTCCCACTTCTTGACTATGCCCAGGGTGATGAATACTATACCGATCAGTATCATCACCAGGTGCTGCCAGGTGCAGTTGGCGAAACCGGTGAACTCCCAGAACTGGCTCAGACTGTTGATTACGTTTTCCATTAGCCTATGGTAACGATTTTGGCGTCTTCAGCTACCGTGTCACCCTTTGATACGTGGATTGCGGTGACAGTTCCGTCCACATCTGAAAGTATGTCGTTCTCCATCTTCATTGCTTCGATGACTGCGACTCTCTGGCCTTTCTTCACTGCGGCGCCTTCCTTGACTTCAACGCTGATAATCACACCCGGAAGAGGGGAGACGATGGCCTTTCCGCTGCCGGAAGCAGCAGGTGCCGCTGTCGGAGCAGGAGCTGCTGCAGGGGCCGGGGCTGCCTGTGCGGCAGGAGCCTGTACGGGAGCTGCCGCAGGGGCGGCGTTCTCCATATCTACATCGTAGTTGACACCGTTCACGGTGACATCGGCCTTGTTGCCGTTGATGCTGTTTACGACGACGTTGAATTCCTTGCCGCCGATTTTGAACTTGTATTCTTTCATTGCTTTGGTAATTTTCTGAAATTGAGTTGTTTAGATGCCCACTCCGGACCTGAGGCCCTGCTGATGGTGATGAAGCCCGGCTCCACGTCGTGAACTGAATCGTTTAGACTCAGGTGGAGGGCAAGGGCTATGGCTGCCTGAGTCTGCGGATCTACGCCGGAAATCTCTGCGTCGAGGGCAAGGGCTATTGCCGCCGCAACGAGATCCTGGTCTTTGGACTTGGACTTGCGTGGCTTTGCCTTTCCCTTGAACGATCCGGAAAAGATTCCGCCGGAGATGCTGTACACGAAGTACAGGATGATGAGAGCCAGGAAGACTACACTCACGCTGATCAGTGTCAGAGTCCAGCCGTGAGGGTCCGTGGCGGCCATCCTGTCGCCTCCTGCGGTAAGCAGAATGTTATAAAGGTAAGTTGTCATGTTTCCTGGCCGGGATTTCCTGGCGTTTGCCGTTCAACGTTTCGAGGGCCCTGATTACGCGGAAACGCGTGTTGCGAGGCTCGATGATGTCTTCGATATAACCCTTCTTTGCAGCCTGGTAAGGATTGCAGAAAAGGTCGTTGTACTCCTGCTTCTTCTCTTCGGCAAGGGCTGAAGCCTTCTGTGGATCGGTCTCAGCCTTGAGTTCTTTGCCGTAGATGATGCCGACAGCTCCTTCAGCTCCCATCACTGCGAAATTTGCGGACGGCCAGGCGTAGTTTACATCGCCGCGGAGCTGTTTGCAGCTCATCACGATGTGGGCGCCGCCGTAGCTTTTGCGCAGCGTGACGGTGACCTTCGGAACGGTGGCCTCACCATAAGCATAGAGGAGTTTTGCGCCGTTGGTGATGATGGCACCGTATTCCTGGTATGTTCCGCAGAGGAAGCCCGGTACATCCACGAGAGTTACGATAGGAATGTTGAACGCGTCGCAGAAACGTACGAAGCGGGATGCCTTGCGGGATGCGTTGATGTCGAGGCAGCCTGCGAGCACGCGAGGCTGGTTGGCTACGATACCGACGCTCCTGCCTCCCATATGGGCAAAGCCGACAATGATGTTCTTTGCGTAGTCCTTATGGATCTCGAAGAACTCTCCGTCATCCACTATGGCTCCGATTACGCCGTACATGTCATAAGCCTTGTTAGGGTTGTCAGGGATGATGTCGTTCAAGCTTTCTTCAATTCTTCCCACAGGGTCTGAAGTTGGCCTGAGCGGAGCTGACTCGAGATTGTTCTGAGGGAGGAAGGAGAGGAGCTTCTTGATTTTTTCAATTCCTTCCTGCTCGTTTGCAGCACTGAGGTGAGCGACTCCGGACTTGGTGGTGTGTACGGAGGCACCGCCGAGGGTTTCCTGATCTACGACTTCGCCAGTCACCGACTTCACTACCGAAGGACCGGTGAGGAACATATAGGAAGTGTTCTCAACCATCAGGGTAAAGTCCGTCAGTGCAGGGGAGTAAACGGCACCACCGGCACAAGGGCCGAATATGCCGCTGATCTGTGGCACTACGCCGCTCGCGAGTATGTTGCGCTCGAAAATCTCGCCGTAGCCTGCAAGCGCATCGATACCCTCCTGGATTCTGGCTCCGCCCGAGTCGTTCAGACCGATCACAGGCGCACCGTTGCGTACAGCCATATCCATTACCTTGCATATTTTTTCGGACATGGTTTTAGAAAGAGAGCCTCCGTTGACCGTGAAGTCCTGGGCAAATACATAGACGAGACGGCCGTCAATTGTGCCCTGTCCGGTCACGACGCCGTCTCCGTCTGTGTGGGATGCATCCATCCCGAAGTCGGTGCAGCGGTGCTGCACGAACATATCGAATTCTTCAAAGCTGCCCTCATCGAGAAGGAGCGCGAGCCGCTCGCGGGCGGTAAGCTTTCCCTTGCCGTGCTGGGCATCTATGCGCTTTTGACCTCCTCCGAGCTTGGCGGAAGCCCTGCGCTCAACCAATTCCTTGATTTTTTCCTGTTGAATGCTCATAATATCTTTGCGATAATAAATCACGCAAAGATAATAAAAAATCTTTAATAATTACTGGTGGGCAGGTCTGAGAAGATCAAGAACTATTTTTACCGGGTTGAAGGTCTCTACAGGCACCTCCACGAAGAGGGTGTTCCAGTCTGACATTGAGCCGTTCCAGAGGCCGGGGAGTTCGAGAGCCTTGAGCTCGCGGCCTTTGTAGCTCTTGGAACTGATCAGTCCCGTTTCCTCATCCACGTGCTCGAGCAGGTTGAACTTCTCTCCCTTGTGGTCGAGCAGACAGCATACCAGATCAACCGGGTTGAAGTGTGTGGCTGACTTGAGTGCTGCTACGGCATCAGGGTTGTTCTTGTCAATCTGGGCTCCCTCCAGTATCTGCAGGGAGGTTGAACCGTCCTTTTCCCTGATGATGAAGGGACCGCCTCCGGGCTCGCCCTCGTTCTTCACCATACCGCATACCCTGACAGGTCTGTCGAGCTTCTTCCTCAGCATTTCGGCCCGCTCGCGGCAGCTTTTGGCTTCAGGCATTTCTATGCAAAGCTCTTCCCTGAGGAAGTTCTCGATTTCGTTGCAGAGTGCCTGGCACTCCTCGGTGGCGTAAGGATCTTCCTGCACATTGAAGGTGATGAACTGGGCACCGCTGAGCCTGTTCAGTTCGTTGCCGGCGGAACTGATCTGGTCGAGGGCGAAGATGTATCCGCGGATGCGGTCGCGAAGTTGCAGCGCCCTTCCCATAAGCACCTTCTTCCAATGGTATGTTGCCGGTTGCATACGTTCCACGCACACATTGTCGATGTTCTTGATGGATACGAGTTCCTCCTCCATCGCGTTCAGATTGTAGATCAGGGCGCCGTGTCCCGCAGGGCGGGTGAGTATGCTGCCGTCCTCCTTGAGGAAAGGCCTGTTCTCGGAATCGACAGCAATCGTGTCGGTCTCCTTGTCCTGGTAGGTGAATCGTATGTTGTAGCGTACGCCGTACTTCTTTTCGTATGGTTCCTTGATCTCCGCGAGAGCGTCCTCGAAGAGCTGGCGGTGCTCCGGGGAAATGGTCACAACAAGGTTTACGCTTCCGTCTGGGTTGCGCATATATGCCTGACCTTCAACGAGATGCTCGGCTAGAGCGCTGCGTACTTCGTCCGGATAACGGTGGAACTTGAGCACTCCTTTCGGCTTGCTGCCGTAATTCAACCCCTCCTCAGTGAGGAGTTTGCGGGCGCTGGTGCAGGGGTCGAACGGAGCCTTGCCGAAGACGTCTTCAGAATAGAATGCGAATTTCTCAAGATTCTCGCCCAGTTTGCGTACGGAGTCGTTGGGCTCCTCCATTCCTGCGAAAATGTCCTTGAACATTCGGGATGCTGCGCCTGAAGCCGGCACGAACTTGCATTTTCCTTTAACCTCCGCGCATTCTGCGTAGGCTGCGGCCTCTGCAGCCTGCTTCTCGTCAAGCACCTCTATGCCTCGCCCCGGGGTGGCTGACGCTTCGATTTTGAGCCAAGGGAAACCCTTGCGGAAACGCTCGGTCTGAGCTGTGATTTTGGTCTTGTCCATAATTGCCTATGTGGTTTTGAGTTTTGTCGCTTGTTGCATCAGAGGAAGAATTCCCTCCTGTACTGGTAGTTGCTGCGCAACTGCTCGAACTTGGTAGGATTCATCCTGAACATGAAGTCGTCGGTGAAAATGGGGTAATTGTATTGCATTATTGCCGCCACCTGGCCCTGTGTCTTGTCGAGTACGTCGATCTTGACGGCCTGGTACTCCATATTGTCCGTGGTCGGGAAATAGTCATATAATTCTTTGATGCTCAAGAACCTGGCTATTGCCCTCACCGCCATTGCCGAGCCGATTTGCTTGCCCTGCAGGGAATATCCGGCTATGTGCGGGGTGGCTATGTCCACCATATTCATAAGGCGGGTGTTTATAGTTGGCTCGTGGCTCCATGCGTCTATGATGACCGGCCCGAGCCTCGGTATTGCTTCAATCAGGGCTTCCTCGTTGACTATGTCGCCCTGGGAGGTGTTTACGAAAAAGGCACCCGGCTTCATCTTGGAGAAGAAGGCCTGGTCCGCAAGCCCCCGGTTCTCGTCGTTCAGGGGGATGTGCAGGGTGACTATGTCGGAGTTCGCCAAGAGCTCATCGAGCTCACAGAACTGGGTGTACCACTCGATGGCTGCCTTGTGGGGGTCGCAGCGCAGTATCTTGAAGCCGAGGGCGCGCCCCATCGATTCGACTCTCTGCCCCGTGCTTCCGAGGCCTATGATGCCCAGGGTCAGACCTCCCAACGGAATGCTTTTCTTTGCGGCTGAACCGTAAATGGCGGAGAAGACGTAGTTGCTGACTCCGCCTGCATTGCATCCCGAGGCGTTCTTGAAATATATGCCTTTATTCTGGCAGTACGTCACGTCTATGTTTTCCGTGCCGGAAGTCGCAGTGGAAATGATTTTTACCTTGGTGCCCTCCAGGAGCGCGGCGTCGCATCTGGTTCTGGTGCGTATCAGCATAGCATCAGCGTCCAGGAGATCTTCCCTGCAGATCATCGGACCGTCCTTGTAAAGCACTTCTGCATAGGGCTCGAATATGCCTTCGGTAAATGGAATCGATTTGTCTATGACAATCTTCATTTCAGTATCAATTCTTTGACGTAGCCCGTGCCTGGGTCGTCAGGGTTGAAAAGTTCATCTTCGCGGAGCAGCTCGTTGATTCTGGAAAGATAAGAGCCCCTCTGCATCATAAGTTGGCTGCGCACCACGGAAGAGTTGACCGTGATGTAGAGCCGCCCCTGCCTGAAATAGCGCCGCACGGTATATGGACCTGCGCCTGAAACCCGGTCCCAGGCATCGAATATGAGTCTGGAATTCAGTCTGGAGGTGATTCCGTTGCTTGCTATCCAATATTTTATGAGCGAGTCCAGAGACTGCGCCTTTTTCTTTCCCAATCCGCTCACAGTCTGGTAAAGGCGCCTCCCTTCGCCTCGAAACAGGCCCTGTCGCTGCCCAGGGCATCGAGTATGTTCGCCGTCCTCACCTTATCCGAGTCGGTGATGAAGATCTGCCCGAATCCTTCGTCGGAAACCATTTCAAGAAGTCTTGAAATCCTTCCGGGGTCCAGCTTGTCGAAGAGGTCGTCAAGCAGGAGGGTGGGAGCGAAGCCGCAACTATCCTTCATGATGCCGTACTGGGAAAATTTAAGGGCGACGAGGAAGGATTTCTGCTGGCCCTGGGAGCCGCAACGCCTCAGAGGCATACCGTCCAGGGTGAAGATAAAGTCATCGCGCTGAATGCCTGCACCGGTGTACTTGAGTATCCTGTCCCTTTCCCTGCCTGCCTTCAGCATCTCGTACAGGCTTCCTCTTGACAAATCGGACCTGTACTCCATACCTATGCTCTCGCCTCCGGCGGAAATGCGTCCGTAACAGTCTGCCGCCAGGGGAAGCAGATCCCTGCAGAATTCCTCCCTGCGCAGGAACACCGGCATCGCCAGGTCTTCAAGCCTGCGGTCGAGGGTGTCGAGGTAGTCCTCGTCCATAAATCCTTCCTTGAGAAGACGGTTGCGCTGCATCAGAAGCTTGTTGTATTGCTGCAGGGAACTGAGGTACTCACGGTCGAGCTGGGAGAGCACGGAATTCACGAAGCGTCGTCTTTCCTCTCCAGATTCGCTCACCAGGGAACTGTCGGAAGGGGATACAATCACTACGGGAAGCAGACCTATGTGGTCGGAGATGCGATCGCAGACCTTGTCGTCGCGCCTGAGTTTCTTCTCGCCGTTCGCGCTGACGCTGATGCTGATTCTCGACTTGATCCCCGAAGGCATCAGATAGCTGCCGAGCAGGGAAAAACTCTCCGTGCCCTTGCGGAAATTGTACCTGTCCTGCCTTCCGAGGGCGCTCTTCGTCATTGAAAGATACCACACGGCCTCCAGAAGGTTGGTCTTGCCTTCGCCGTTCCCGCCCCCGATGCAATTGATCTTCGGGGAAAACTCCAATTCCTGCAGTTCTATGTTCCTGAAGTCCTGAATGACTATTTTCTCAAGTATCGGCATAACAACAAAGGTAGTCATTAATCTCAATTAAAGCAATACATGCCGCACACTTGTATAGTTAAAGTATTTTTCTTAATTTTGCAGGCTAAATTATCGATTATAATCAAAACTAAGATATGGCTAAGAACAATGTAAACCAAAAGGAAGCGGCGATGCAGGAAAACCTTGAGCACACCGTTTCATCCACTGAAAAATTCTTCACCGAACACGGCAAGCTCGTATGGTCTGTACTCGCAGGCCTTGTGATCGTCGGACTCGCCATCCTTCTGTACAACAAGTTCATCTATCAGCGTCAGTGCGAGGAGGCTATGGAGCAGGCCTATCCTGCCGAGCAGAGCTTCCAGGCTTCCGAGTATGAGATTGCCCTCAACGGTGACGGCAACAATCTCGGCTTTGCTGACCTCATCGACAACTACGGAGCAAAGGCCGGAAAGGCTTTGTATTTCTACGCAGGTGTATGCGAGCTGAATCTCGGCAACTACGAGGGCGCTCTTTCCTACCTGAAGAAGTACAAGGGCAAGGAGCCTGTGCTTGCGGCCCGCGCCAAGGCCTGTGAGGGTGACGCTTACGTCGGACTTGAGGATTACAGGAATGCTGTTGCATGCTTCGAGAAGGCTGTAGCCCTGGCGGACAACGTATTTGCATCCGCTTATCTTGTGAAGGCCGGACTCGCATATGAGGCTCTCGGCGACAAGGCTGCCGCTCTCAAGTGCTACAACAGCGTGAAGAACGACTACCCTCAGTCAATTGAAGCTTACGACATCAACTCATACATCGCAAGGGTAAGCGAATAAAATCAGGAGAGAAAGATATGGGAAGAGCTTTTGAATTCCGCAAGGAAAGGAAGTTGAAGCGTTGGGGTCATATGGCCCGCACCTTCACCAAACTCGGAAAGGAAATCACCATAGCTGTAAAGCAGGGCGGTCCTGACGTAACCGGCAACCCGCGTCTCCGTGCCCTTATGGCTGAGGCCCGTTCAGAGCAGATGCCGAAGGAGAACATAGAGCGCGCCATCAAAAAGGCGACAGAGAGCAAGCAGGGCGACTTCAAGGAAGTGACCTTCGAGGGATACGGCCCTTACGGCATCGCTTTCCTGGTTGAGACCGCTACCGACAACAATACCCGTACCGTTGCCAATGTGAGGAGCTATTTCACCAAATGCGGAGGCTCCCTCGGCACCTCAGGCTCGGTAAGCTTTATGTTCGACCACAAATGCACCTTCCGCATCAAGGCTAAGGATGGCATCGACGTGGAAGAGCTCGAGCTCGAGATGATAGACTACGGCGTGGAGGAACTCTTCGAGATTGAAGAGGAGGACAAGGACGGAAACGTGTCCAAGGTAATCGTCATCTACGGCGACTATTCAGCTTACGGACAGATACAGAAGTATATAGAGGAAAACGGCTATGAGCTCATCTCCGGCGGATTCGAACAGATTCCTAACGTGGAGCTCAAGGAAGTTACCCCGGAGCAGAGAGTCACCCTCGAGAAGCTTACCAATCTGCTCGAAGATGACGAAGACGTTACCAATGTATATTCCACAATGAAGCCGGCTGAGGAATAATCCTCACCGAGATGGTTTATGAGGCGCCCTGAGGGACGCCTCTTTTTTATGTTTCCTAAAATTCGTATATTCGCACAATGCAAGCCCTTGGCTTGCCAAAACACTTGAATAATATGGCAAAAGTAAAAATCTCAACCACTTGCGGTGACATTACCGTTCGTCTCTATGACGAAACTCCCATCCATCGCGACAATTTCCTCAAGCTTGCCAGGGAAGGTTTCTATAACGGCACACTTTTTCACAGGGTAATCAAGAATTTCATGATCCAGGGCGGCGATCCCGATAGCAAGGGCGCTCCTGCGGGAAAGCGTCTCGGTACGGGGGATGCAGGATACACCCTCGAAGCCGAGTTCAAGCCGGAACTCTTCCATAAGCGGGGCGCACTTTGCGCAGCAAGGCAGGGTGACCAGGTGAACCCGGAACGCAGAAGCAGCGGTTGCCAGTTCTACATAGTGTGGGGTGAGAAGTACAATGATTCCAAGATGAACCAGCTCGACCGTCAGTGCGAGATGCAGGCATTGAACTCCACCTTCTCGACCCTTGCCGCACAGCATAGGGACGAGATACTCCAACTCAGGCGCGAGCGCAACCGGGAGGGCCTTATGGAACTTCAGCAGCAGCTCGAGGCGGAAGCCAATGCAATCGTGGTGGAAAAAGGTCTGGGCAGGATGCCGCAGGAGAGAAAGGAAGCTTACAGGACAGTGGGCGGTACACCTTTCCTCGACGGACAGTACACCGTGTTCGGAGAGACCGAGCAGGGGCTCGAGGTGGTGGAGAAGATACAGAACGCCATCACCGATGAAGCCGACAGGCCGCTGGAAGATATAAAGATTGTCTCGATGACAATAATTGACTGAGATGAGAAGAATTGCAATCACATCTGCATCTGTAAGTCCCTGAATATATTTCGAATTTAAGTTTCGCATGTTGCGAAACTACCGAATTTTGAGACCTTTAGGTCGATAGTAAGTCCCTTCCCCGGGGGAAGGGATTTAGGGATGGGTCCTC
>SFJB01000066.1 GCA_004555145.1 Bacteroidales bacterium
CCGTATGGGGAAGGTTCTCCCGGCATCTGGTACTTGTAGGTTTCGAGGGTAGGACGCGGATTGCTCAGGGAATTGATGACCCAGAGCTCTTTGACCTCGCTCATATCCCAGCGAATAGTCGCGAAATGCCTGGAATCCGGCGACCAGACGAGGTCTGACGGAAAGCTGCGTTCGGTGGTATCGCGCACGGTGTTGCCGGAGTAACTGCTTGAGCAGTAAGCGAAGTCTGCCACACCGTCGGAAGTAAGCCTATGCTCCACCAGGGTGCTGTCTTTCGCATCCTTGGCTGCCTTGCGGAGGTTGGTGGAATCCATATAGAAGATGTTGCTGTTCTTCATATACACGCCTATGGTGCCGTCCGGGGACACGCAAGCCCAGCGCGGATACCTGCTTTCCTCCTTTTCCGTGCTCCAGCTCATCTCGCCGTCGGAGATACGATAGCGGAAACGGTACTCCTTCTTGTCGGAGCTCTTGAAATCGAACTTGAGATAACGCTCGTCCTGGCGGTCTATGCTCACGCTCTTGAACGGGAGATGATCGGCATCATAAGGGTCGCGGGTAATCTCCGTCAGGCGCATCGCCAGCTTGTCATTGTCGAAAATTGCCGTCCTCGTGCCGTTTTTCGGATCCACGAGGTAGTAATTGCTTCCCTCGGAATCTGACCACTTGTATATGAAGCGGTCGCCGTCGCTGAACCACTCGGGGCTTACCCTGGTGGAATAGAGCATTTTGGATACCCGGGCAGCGGAGAAGCGTTCCGCAAGCTCGTAGTTGGGCGTCGTCACCGGCGTCCCTTTGACGCCCCCGGCGAAGGCCGGAAGGCAGAGTGCTGACATCAGCAGCACGAGGACAAATTTTCCTTTCATTGCAGTTAATTATTATGTTCTGTCGCCTTTTTGTCGGCATAATCATTTGCATACTCCAGGGCCGGGAAGATGTTCGGGAAGATGTTTTCCTTTCCGATGAGTTCATCTACACCCAGCTTGTGAAGCGAGGCCATAACCTTGTCGGTAACTCCGGACAGCACCACTTTCACTCCTCTCTGGTTTGCCATATCTATGATGTTGCGCAGATTCTTGACGCCGGTCGAATCGATGAACGGAACCTTGCGCATACGTATGATCCTGATATATGTCGCATCCTTCTTGCGGCGCTCGAACTGCTCGGAACGGCTGGCAAGGCCGAAGAAATACGGGCCGTTAATCTCGTAAACCTCCACTCCCTTGTGGATGTCCAGCATCTCCACGTCATCCTTTGCCGCAAGTTCGTCATCCTCCGTGGCGGCAAGCCTGTCCTGATCGAGAACTTCGATGGTGGAGCTCTGCATCATACGGCGGACGAACATTACAATTGCAAGAATCACACCTACCTCGATGCCGACGGTAAGATCCACGATTACGGTCAGGAAGAAGGTGATCAGGAGCACGGCCACATCCGGAGCATCACCCTTGAGCAGGTATTTGAAGCTGCGCCACTCGCTCATATTGAAGGCTACCACAACCAGGATGGCGGCCAGGCAGGAGAGCGGGATATAGACGGCATAAGGCATAAGGAAGAGGTATATGAGCAGGAGTACCAAGGCGTGGATGATGCCGGCGACTGAAGTACGGGCGCCATTGTTGATGCTGGCCATAGTCCTTGCAAGCGCACCTGTTGCCGGTATGCCGCCGAAGAGCGGGGTGATGATGTTGGCGATACCCTGACCGATGAGCTCGGTATTGGAGTCGTGCTGCTTTCCGGTGACACCGTCCGCAACCATAGCCGCAAGCAGGGACTCGATAGCGCAGAGTATGGCGATGGTGAAGGCCGGAGACACGAGGCTCTTGACGGTCTCGAAATCCATCTTCGGGGCGACAGGCTTAGGCATAGGGAGGCCTTGGGCGAGTTCCGGGAACTTGGATCCTATGGTGGCGAATTCCACCCCGGCGAACTTGGTCAGGAGCACAGCCGCAGCCGTACCCACGACGAGCGCGATAAGCGAACCGGGAATCTTGCGGAAGCCCCACTTGTTCCAAAGGACAATCACGAGGAGGCAGCCCGCGCTTAAGGCGGTTTCCGTCCAGGAAATGTGGTCCAAATTCTGGAAATAGCATATCCACTCCGGGATAAAACCCGAAGGCACGGCCACATCGCTCATACCGAAGAAATCCTTCATCTGGGTGGAAAAGATGGTCAGGGCAATACCGCTGGTGAAGCCCACCACAATCGGGTAAGGGATAAACTTGAACACGGCGCCCATCTTGCACAATCCCATAGCGATCAGGATTACGCCGGCCATGATGGTGGCAAGGGCAAGGCCGGAGATTCCGTACTGCGCCACGATGCCCGACACGATTACTATGAACGCGCCGGTGGGGCCGCCGATAAGGAAACGCGAGCCGCCGAAAATTGAAATGAGGAATCCGGCAACTATTGCCGTAATGAGTCCCTGCTGAGGGGACACGCCGCTCGCTATACCGAAGGCAATTGCGAGAGGGAGGGCTATGATGCCGACAACGACGCCGGCAATGAGATCGGAAACGAAACGTTCACGGCTGTATCTGCCCTTCTTGAATAGATGGAAAAATTTTGGGCTGAAAACCATAATAAAACACTACTAATAACCGTACAAATATAGTGAAAAATATGATTAGCGCCCAATAGCCTAAATCGCGCCCAGAATGAGGGAGGCAAGTTCTTCTGCTTCAGTACGACTGAAGTAAAGTCCGCATTCGCGCTCTTCAAGGACCCCAAGCACCGCCCGGCGCTCGTATCTGATGCCCTTGAGGGCCGAGGCAAGTTCCTCTGCAGGACGGTCCCCGAGGAAATCTCCGGCGAAACGAATGTGCTCGATCAAGCCCTTGTCCAGGCCAAGATGCACTTCCACGGTGCCGCATGCAAGTTTGGCCTTGTGGCTCAGGTCAGTCTCACGAGAGTGTCCGTAAACCCAATCCCAGGTGGAGAACTTTTCCCCGGCAATCCTTCGGACCTGCTCCATACGCGCCTCGCCGAACTCAAGTTGCACATCGTTTCCGGCGAGGAGTTCCTGCAACTTCGCCTGCAGTTCGTCCAGACTCCGGAACTGCGGCAGGTAATCCTTGAGGTTGGCGACCCGGCTCTTGACCGAGGCCACGCCCTTCGCATCCATTTTCGACCCCGGCACGTCCAGGACTCTGGTAAGCGTATCAATATCCACATTGTACATCATGGTTCCATGCACTATCTCCCTGTCCTTGAATACGCGTCTTGCGTATCCCGACACTTTCCTGCCCTCCACAAAGATGTCGTTGCGTCCGGTAAGCTCCGCCGGCACTCCCAGGGCGCGCAGGGCCTCCACAAAGGGTTCCGGAGTCACCTTCGGGCCAATGATGGTGTAGTTCATGTTCTGGAGGTCGTGGTACACCGCGCCGCCCCCTGTCATCCTTCGGGCGAGGGTGATGCCGTTCTTCTCAAGATAGTCCAGGTTCACCTCGGAGTACGCGTTCTGGTTGAGACCTATGATGACTGCGGGACTGTTGCGCCAAAGATAGAAGAAAGGAGCGTCCGACGGATACTGCTCAAGGCAATACTCGTCGAACGCCATATTGAAGTAAGGGTCCGTCGAACTGTTGATGAGGTAATTCATTGTACAGGTCGCGGGCTTGTCCTACATTTCGTTACCCACCTTGCGGGCTCGCTCGGGCTTGTCGAGGTTGATGCCGTCACTGACTGCAACCTCCACGAGCACGTTCCAGCCTGCGCAGAGGTTTACGTAGTTCTGAAGCTCCCCGGCATCCGGGGTGAGTATGGTCTTCTCGAACGGGGTCTGTCTGCTGTGGATTGCAACGGTATGCACGCCGGCTCCGCTGAGCACCGAGAGGAACTTGTCATACTCTTCCTCGATCGGGTCCACGATGAAGACTATGTCTCCCTCCTGCATTACCTCCTCGATTCCGTGTACCGCGTAGGTTCCTTCGAGATAGTCGCTCTTGCGGCGGGTGATTTCATTGGTCTTGAGGGTGAGTTCTTCCGCCACGCCGTCATTGAGGCCGCTGAAGTAAATGGTGTTTGCTCCCTTCACCCACTCGACGATTTGCGGGTCAACGGGCATGGTGAGCGCCTGCCCTATCTTCTCAGGCAAACCTGCAAGGGCTGCACCGAAGTCCTTCCCGGCAAGGTTCCAGATGATGGAATCGCAGTAGAGTCCCTGCTCGACTACGCTCTTGGTGGCAGCCACAGCTTCCTCCCAGCCACATTGGAGCACGCTTCCGCGCACGCATTCCTGCTCTATAGGAGTATCAGGATTGGCGCTGAGAGAGAAAAGCTCCTTGTGTCCATCCGCTTTGAGCTTCTTTGCGAGAGTGAGGGCTTCCTTGGTCCTTCCGGAGTTGGAGTCCACGAGGACGGTATATGCACTGAGGTCATAGCCAAGAGCCTGGCGGGCTCCGTCGCATTGCACATTGAGCGAGAGGCCCCAGTTCATCGCCCTTCTGCGGGCGTTCTTGGCGGGCATTATGCGGGAAGAACCTTCTCCGGTGAAGAACATCCTTCCTGTCCTCCTGAGTGAGTCTGCTACGTGTGCGGAGCACTGTGGATCGAACTTGCGGACAGTAGGGACGGTGCCCATCATCTCCTGTACCAGGTAGTACCTGGAGTACTTTTCATTTTCCAGATTCATAGTATAGTGTTATTTTAATTTTTCAATCAATGCATCCAGGGTTGCGGATTCCTCTTCGGCCTCGCGCCGTACCTGCTTCACAAAGTCATTGTCCTCTATGGAGCCTATGGCGGCGAGCATCTCCTCCTCGCAGCGGTAGGTTGCGCGGCGGAACGGATTTTCGTAGTCCTTCAGGCGGGTAAGATATACCTGGTCGGAGATGAGCCGGGACACCATCCTTTCATCCTCTATGGCCTTGAGCCAATCCTCGCGCTCCAGTCTGTCCTTGCCGTAAAGGGCGGCGAGACACTGCACCGAGTGCGCCAGCTTTTCCTGGCGGTAGCCTTCCCATATTTCGTCATAGCGCGCGTGTATGGCATCCCAGTCGGAGAGCTTCCCGGATGCGATATCAGCACGGAGAGCATCCACCTCGCTGCGCTGCATCAACTGTCCGCCAAGGTTTACCCACTCGCTCACGCGTTCCTTCGCGGATAGCTCGCCGAGTCTGTCGAAGTTGGCTTCCGGGCAGGAGGCAAAGTACTTCAGCACATTGCCGACCGCGTAGTGCACCAGCATCTCGCCATAAGCCTTGTAGGCTTCGAACGGCTTGCGTATGAGCACTTTGCGCCTGGTTTTCTCCACATTCTCGCCCAGTACTTCCAGGGCATCGACCACATCCTTGGGACCTTCGAGCAGAGCCTTGCCCTTCCTGATGAGCTCTTCGTCGGAGCACTTGCAAGGGCACTCGCCGGCTGCGCGCATCGCCGCCTTCGCCGTCCAGAGCGCAAGGAGCTCGCGAGCTTCGAGCACTTCCTCCATGCTGTCCGGGGCGTAAGTGTCAAATTCTATATTCTGGACCTTGGTGATGCGCTTGTCACGGGTCTGATACTTCCAGTTGTTACGCGCGAGGGCGTACATATTGTGCATCCACCAGAATGCCGGCATAATCTCAAGGCGGCCTTCGGCCTCGTTGTTGCTGACCATACTGAACGGCAGCCTCACGTGCATCTCGGCAGGGTATGCACCCTTGGTGAGCAGGGTGAAGGAGGCGAAGACCGAAGAGTGTTTGATGGAGGCACAAAGGCCCGGCCAGAATCCCCTACCCGCGACAACTTCATTGTCATTGGAACGGGAATTGTGATTGGAGCCTATGGTAGCGCCGGCAGCCAGGTTGCTCTGGCCCTGAAGGCAGGAGGCTACGAGGAAGGAATTGTTGTGGTGCTGCTCGTGGGCCGGGAAAATGAGGTTGTTGAGAACCTCGCAGCAGGATATGGTGCTGTTGTCGCCGAGCACGGAGTCAATCACCCGCGCGCCGTATTTGAGGTTGCAGTTGGTGCCGACCACGAACTTGACGGCGGTGCATCCATAGAATATACGGCAGCCGTAACCCACGATTCCGTTGACCAGAATCACGTTCTCTCCAATCTGGGACGGCTCCTTCTCGGACGAGTTGATGGTTATGTTCTTGAGCTTGCTTGCGCCCTTGATGTAGCAGCACGGGCCTATCTTCACATCCTTGATGATTTGGGAAGTCTTGATCACACAACCGTCGCCTATGGTACCGTAGTAGCCGCGCCTGTGGTCCTGCTTGGCCTGGGTCATCTCCTCGAGGCGGCGCTGCAGCGCGCTGTCGTCGCGATACCTGGCCCAGAGATACGCGTCTGCCGTGATCATACCGTCAAAAGGGTAGATGCTGCGGCAGCCGGTCTCGTTCATCACCTGGAGCTTTACTCGCACTCCTTCCTCCTCCCCGTCCTTTATGACTCCGTTGCCGAATTTGGCGTGGTTAGTGGTACACATTTCCTGGATGTTGAAGAGCATACAGCGGTCGCCTATTATGTAGTGGCTCAGGTAGTGTACGTCGTGGATGGCGCAATCGTCACCTATATCGCAGGAGTGGATGGAGGAGTTTGTGATGCCTATAGGCAGACGCAGGTCGTGGAACTGAAGTCCGTTGTCGGACACGCGGCCGATGCGCACCGTGCCGTAGAAATTGTTGTTCTTGAGCAGACGGGGCACGAACTCATCGGTGACCCAGATTGTGTCCCAGCTGGATGCGGTGTTGTCATTCTTTACCAGGCGCTCAATCTCGTCACTGGTCAGATGACGCCAACCGCCCTTGGGACGCTTGACCTGTTCATTGCGGATATAGTATTTATCCTTTCCCTCCGGCAGGAACGAAGAGTCGATCCAGCCGTTGACGAGTTTCTCCGGTGGCAGCACGGTAACTTTTTCCATAGTACTGATTTCTTGAAGTTAACTCGCAAATATAAATATATTCACTTGAAAAGGCAAGGGGCGGACGGGCAGCTATCCATACTGGGGTTCCACCCCAAACCCTGGCGCTGCGCGAAGCCATCGCACAAAAACCAGCCCTGCTTTCGCTCCGCGACCGCCCCGAGGGCTACGCGCTCCTGCTCCGGACCTGCAACCCGAGAATGCGCTGCCGGGAATCAGAACCTGTAGCTCAGGCCGGCGAGGAGAGTTCCTGAAATTGTCGGTGAGGCGAAGAGGTAACTGAGGTCGAGCCGGACACCAAACACGCTGATTCCAAGTCCGGCAGAAGCGAATGACGCAAGTGGCGCATTCTCTGATGCGAAATTGTAGCCAAGGCGGGCAAATAACATATCCTTGAATGAGAATTCCGTTCCTGCAGCTGCGCTGAATGCATTGGAGAAATAATAACGCGCACAAGCATCGATGTTCAAGCCGCAGGAATTTGTATCCAAAGCCTTTACCGATGCCGAGGCAAGCACGGAGGATGCAAGTGAATAGGACGTCCCGGTGCTGCTCTTAATCTTAGGCCCCAGATCCTGCAGCCCAACGCTAGCATTCACAACATCCCCTATATATGAGGTAAATAAACTGAATCCCATTGTGGAAACTGTCGCATTGGGAGCCAATGTTTCAGAAGCGTAGCGAAATCCGGCCCCGAGAGCCAATCGGTCAACAATGCGCCAGGATAGCCCAAGCCTGACAGAGAGCTCAGCAGGGGAAAAGTTGCCAGTGTTGACGCCACTGTCGGAAACAAGGTCATAGGCAGGAGAAATACCATATCCTGCGGCCAATCCGGCCGCGAATTTCCCGCTGTTGTATGCCAGTCTTAGATTTCCAATCCTGTCCGGTCCATATGCGGGCATCCAATTGGTATAGCTCAACGCTGCTCCAAATCTGTCCGGGCCAAGTGTCATCATTGCAGGATTGCCGAGCACATCATTTTCCAGACCCAGGCTGCGGCTGTATGCGGCACCGCCAAGAGCTGCCCCGGAAGGGGAGAAGTCCTCGGCACAAAGGCTGAAAGATATTGACAGAGTAGTGATTGACAGTGCTAAATATTTGAATCTCATATAGCGACAGATTTATAGTTTAACAAAAGCTATGGTTGAACTTTCAGAGCCATAATTGATGTCAGCATAATATCTCCCCGGAGACAAGTTGCTCAAATCAAGGACCATAGGGGCAAAAGCGCTTGATGTACCCTCATCCTTCAGCAATATTGCTCCGCTGGAGGCTGACACAATTTTCACGCTTGTTTGCATATCATCTTCTCCTGTAGCAATATACAAGTCTTTCTGCACCTGTGTAGGGTATGCCGTAACAGTCTGACCTTTTTGCCTTACAGCAATTCTAAAGCTCTGCGTTGCCACGGCTTTTCGTGGGTCTAAGGCACTGACGCTGATGTCACAAAGACCATTCTTGAGAGGAGTGAGATATAGAATCTTTCCGCTGGTGCTGGCCGCCACGACACCCGGATTTCCGGACTCGGCATTGTATGTCAGCATATCTCCGTCTGGGTCGACAAAATATGATGACAGATCAATTTCATATGTCGCATCACCGGAGAACAGAAGGACGTTTTCGATCTCGGATGAAATTTGCGGTGCCTGATTCTCCAGAATGGTGTAATTGAGTTCAAAGCTTGTACTAAGACCATATTTGTCAGTGGCGGTAAGCTTGCCGCAGTATTGCCCGGCATCCGCTTTGGATCCGTTAATCGTAATCTTCATACCACCATCCATTTTGATTGGTGTTTCAGCCGAAGAGCCAGGAACGTAGTCGAAACTGAACTGGTGCCCGTCAGGATCGTTGACACTCAGGAGAACATTCACGGACTCCCCGGTTTTCAGCTTCAGTTCATCGCTCGGGGTGTCGCAAGATACGACTGGCGGATTGTTGATGCCTGTCGTGATGCACTGAATCCCGCACGGATTCGAATAAACCGGTCCTGCATTGTACGCCACGGCTGTGATGTAATAGTCCGTTTCAAAAGCTAGTTCAGATATTTGCGTGTTAACGCTGCCGCCCACAGCCTTGTCATAAGTGACCAGGTTGACTGTTTTGATATCGTTCCCTGGTCTCCTTGGGTCAAGCGCTTCAATGCTGGTTTTATTCTTTGATGCATATACAATTACGCCGTAAGCAGCATTGCCGTCACCTTTATCCGGGACAGTAAAGTTTATGTTTATGTTGTTTGACACTGCTTCAAGCCTGATCTCCGACACCGGGGCAGGTGCGGTCTCCAGCCCGTAAGAAACAGCATTCAGCGCATCCACCATCGGTCCTATGGTTCGTGTGGATATCTTGGAATAACTGGCGCCATTGAGCAGGCAGGCTTTCAAATCCTCGTTTGTAAAACCAAAACCTCCCCTGTATGAGAGCACCAGCGCAGCAACGCCAGAGACCATAGGGCAGGCCATTGACGTACCCTGCATATTTGCGTAGCCACCAGGGACAGTGCTGTAAATTGCGCTGCCGGGTGCACTGATGTCAACCCAATCCCCATAATTCGAATATGAAGCCTTGGATCCGTCCGAGGCCAATGCGCCCACTGAAATCACCTCCTCGTACATTGCGGGCCATCCGTACGCCACATTATCATTTCCGGCAGCAAATATGACAACCCCTCCCTTCATAGGCGAATCAGGGAGCTGTCTGCCGTCATTATCGCAACCGGCATACTTTACAAAATAATCTATTGCTGAGATAGGCGATAATTGTTGCCTGATTTACGGGTTTATGTTATAGTTTTCATATTCCTGCAGAAACAGAGGAAATGACAT
>SFJB01000067.1 GCA_004555145.1 Bacteroidales bacterium
ATCGACGGTTGCGTGGAGGCTGTAGTGACCTGCGCTCTCGCCCACGATTACGTGGTGCTTCTGACTGCCGATCACGGAAATGCCGACTACGCTGTTAATCCTGACGGTTCCCCTAACACCGCACACTCCCTCAATGAGGTGCAGTTCATCGTAATCGGTGCAGGTGAGGATGTCAAGACAGTAAAGGACGGCGCCCTCTGCAACGTGGCTCCTACAATACTCAAGCTTATGGGTATCCCTCAGCCTGAATCCATGACTGCCGAGCCGCTGATCTAGCCCTTGGCCTGCACACGGGCTGCGGAATTGGCCGCCCGATGTATTAATCCCCCGGGAACTTCACCGTTTCCGGGGGTTTGCGTCATTATGCAATTGGGGAGCCGGCTAGGCTTTCAGCAGAATCTCAAGCATACGGGAGGCGTTCTCCGCGCGGAATTCGGCAGGGATGCCCTGCTGGCCACGGGACCTCCAGTCGGCAAGAAGGAAGGGGATACCGGCGCCGTGGGCGCACTGGTAGTCGTGCATCGTATCCCCCACAAAAATCGCGTCCCGGGCCGAGGCTCCCGCCCTGCGCAGGAACTCGAGTGCCGGCTCGGGATTGGGCTTGTGCAGCTCCGTGTCCTCGGCGCAGATTTCAATGTCGAAATATTTCAGAAGCGGTTTGAGTTCCACGTCCTTCTCGAACTCGTAACGGTTGCGGGAGGTCACGCAGCCCATCCTGCACCCTGCCTGCGCAAGTCTCTCCATCATCTCCTCCACTCCAGGAAAGGCCTTCATCAGGTGCATGAGCCCGATGAAATGCTCCTCCCAGCGCCGCTCGAAAAGCTTTGCGTCGGGATATCCCATCATCGGCGCCACCTTGCCGCTAGGTATGCCGAAATACTTGTACGCCTCATCGTAAGGCATCTCCTTTCCCATCAGTTCCTTGACAGTCTGAATCAAGGAAAGCACCCCTGTCCTCTCGGTGTCTATGAGCGTGCCGTCTATGTCAAAAATTATGTATGGAACCATTGCCTTATATTCTTGCAGCAAAGCTACGATTTTTTTCGCAGTTTTCCCCATCTTGCCAATCTCCGAAGAAAGTAGTATTTTTGTAAGTTAATATGATTTGTAAACAACATAACAACAATATGACCTCTAAAGAGATAAGGCAGAAGTTCCTCGATTTTTTCGCTTCGAAGGGACATACGGTAGTGCCATCCGCACCGATGGTAGTGAAGAATGATCCCACGCTGATGTTCACCAACGCGGGCATGAACCAGTTCAAAGATATTTTCCTTGGCAACTCGTCCGCCCCTTACAAAAGGGCGACCGATTCACAGAAGTGCTTGAGAGTCAGTGGAAAGCACAATGACCTCGAAGAAGTGGGCCACGATACCTACCACCACACCATGTTCGAGATGCTCGGCAACTGGAGCTTCGGCGATTATTTCAAGACTGAAGCCATAGACTGGGCCTGGGAACTTCTGACCGAGGTTTACGGAATAGACAAGAGCCTCCTCTACGCCACCGTTTTCGAAGGCTGTGAGGAAGACGGCACCACCCTCGACACCGAGGCGAGGGAAGCCTGGCTCAAACACCTTCCTGAGGATCACATACTTCTGGGCAACAAGCACGACAACTTCTGGGAGATGGGAGACACAGGCCCTTGCGGTCCTTGCTCCGAGATACACATAGACATACGCAGCGAGGAAGAGAAAAAGCAGAGCGGCCTGGACGGACGCGAGCTTGTCAACAAGTCCGATCCTCACGTCATCGAGATCTGGAACCTGGTATTCATGCAGTACCAGAGAATGGCCGACGGCCATCTCGAGAGCCTCCCGGCCAAGAATATCGACACCGGTATGGGCTTCGAGCGTCTATGCGCCGTGCTCCAGGGCAAAAACAGCAACTACGACAGCGACGTATTCACCGGAATGCTTGCCGAAATCGGTAAAATTTCCGGCCACGTATACGGTGAATCCGAGAACACCGACGTGGCAATGCGAGTGATTGCCGACCACATACGCGCAATATCCTTCAGCATTGCCGACGGCCAGCTCCCGTCCAACGTCAAGGCGGGTTACGTCATCAGGCGAATACTCCGCCGCGCCGTGCGCTACGGCTACACCTTCCTCGGACTTACCGATCCTTTCCTCTGCAGGCTCGTAGCAAAGCTCGTGGAAGAAATGGGTGAGGCTTATCCGGAAATTGCAAAGCAGCAGAAGTTCATCGAGAACGTTATCCGCGAGGAGGAAATGGCCTTCCTGCGCACCCTTGACAGGGGAATCAAGCTTATGGATGAATGCGTGGAACGCAACAGGGACAGCAAGACCATCCCCGGCGAGGACGCGTTCAAACTCTATGATACCTACGGCTTCCCTATAGACCTCACCGAACTGATTGCCTCAGAGAAGGGTTATACAGTCGACCTCGAGGGCTTCAACGTGGAGCTCCAGAAACAGAAGGACCGTGCCCGCAACGCCACCGCCAACAGCTTCGGTGACTGGACCGTTTACCACGAGGGCGAAGACGTGGAGTTCACGGGTTACGACAGCGTTACCGTGCAGGGCGCAAAGCTTCTTAAGCACAGGACCGTGGTTCAGAAGAACAGGGAAATGCTTCAGCTCGTCTTCGACAGGACTCCGTTCTATGGCGAGATGGGTGGTGAAATTGGAGACACTGGCACCATTGAAAGCGCTGACGGACAAGTGGTCCGGGTGCTCAATACCGTAAAGGAGAACAATCTCACCATACACATAGCCGAGAAGTTGCCGGACAACTGCAGCGGCGAATTCACGCTCCGCGTGGATGAGGGCAGGCGTCGCCGTATCGAAGCGAACCACAGCTGTACCCACCTCCTCGACAGGGCGCTGCGCGAAATCCTCGGCACGCACGTGGAGCAGAAGGGTTCATACGTGAGCGACAAGGGATTCCGTTTCGACTTCTCCCACTTCGAGAAGCTGAGTGACGAGCAGATTGCAGCAGTCGAGCGCAGGGTGAACCAGCTCGTGCGCGAGAACCACCCGCTCGAGGAGAAACGTGACGCCACAATGGCGGAAGCTCAGGAAATGGGTGCCATTGCCCTCTTCGGAGAGAAGTACGGAGACAGGGTGAGGGTGGTGAAGTTCGGCCCGAGCATAGAGCTCTGCGGCGGCTGCCATACCTCCGCCAGCGGCAACATCGGCGTGTTCAAGATACTCAGTGAATCCGCAATCGCGGCCGGCATCAGGCGCATCGAGGCCGTGACCGGAGAGGAAGCCGAGAACTACATCTACGGCGTGCAGGATCTGCTGAAGACTGCGAAATCATTCTTCAACAACGTGCCTGACCTCAGCGGCGCGATACGCAAGATGATAGAGGAAAACGCCAGCTTCAAAAAGCAGGTGGAAGAGTTCACACGCCAGAAGGCAGCCGAGTTCGCAAAGTATGTCAGCTCCAAGGCGAGCGAGGTCAACGGAGTGAAACTCATAGTCATAGGCAGCAAGGACGTAAGCGGAAGCGATGCCGATCCTGCATTCATACGCAATGCCGCTCTAAGCATCCAGAAAGAGCTCAGCAACACGGCACTCGTGGCCGCAGTGGCATACGAAGGCAAGCCTCAGCTCCTGCTTATGTATTCTGACGACCTTATTGCCAAGGGCAAGAATGCCGGCAAGGACATACGCGAAGCTGCCAAGCTCATCCTCGGTGGCGGCGGCGGACAGCCCGGACTCGCATCTGCAGGCGGCAAGGACGTGAATGGACTCGAGAATGCCCTTGAACTCCTCAAGAACATAGCGACAAGGTAATTTTCCGGAGCGGGATGAAGAAACTCGACCGTTTCATATTGAAATCGTTTATCGCTCCTTTCGTGGCGATACTTCTCGTCGTGATTTTCATCCTGCTTCTCCAGTTCCTCTGGGTATATATCGATGACCTGGTGGGAAAAGGCCTGGGTCTGGGCGTAGTGATGGAATTCCTGATGTGGGGTGCGTGCACTTTGTTGCCCCTATCCCTGCCTCTCGCCACCCTGCTCGCCTCGATGATGGTCATAGGCCAGATGGCCGAGAACAAGGAACTCCTTGCAGTGAAGGCTTCCGGAGTTTCCTTCTCCCGCGTGATGGCCCCTCTGACCGTGGTCTGTACCATAATCGCAATCGGTGCATTTTTCGTGGGTGACCGGCTTGTGCCTAAGTCCTGGGCGGAAATCTACACCCTGCGAGACGACATACTCAATACCAAGAACGAGATCAAGATACCTTCGGGCATATTCTACGACGGCATAGAAGGATACACGATAAGGGTGGTGAACCAGAACAAGGAGAGCAAGATGCTCTACGGAGTTACCGTTTACGACCATACCGACAACAAGGCCAACACCACGGTTACCTTCGCCGACTCCGCGCTCATTAAGATCTCCAAGGCCAAAGACTATCTGACCTTCACCCTTTTCAATGGGTCCAACTATCAGGAAACCAATACTGTACGCTACTCCGACACGACCCTGGCCCTGCAGCACATCGACTTCAGCCGCCAGGACCTGGTGATTCCTCTGAAAAACTACCGTTTCGAGAAGTCCGACAGCGTGCGTTTCGAGGACCAGGCAAAGTCGATGAGCGTCAGACAGCTCAAGCACGAAAGCGATTCCCTGCACCACAGGCTGGATTCCCTCAATGAGCTCCATTTTGAGAGGGCGAAGAAGAGCGCGACCTTCCTGGAGAACCGCCAGCTCGACACGGCATACAGGGATGCCGGCAGGAGCTATTTCGAGTGCGAAGAGTTCAATGAGTGGAATTCATTGAATGACAAGGCCTTGGCAGTAAGGAGAGCGAGTGAGAATGTGGCTCGCTACAGCACTGAAATCAACAGTTACAAGTTCGATATCTACGAAGAGCAGTACTACATACGCCACGAGGACATAGAGCTTTTCAAGAAGTTTGCCCAGGCCCTGGCCTGTCTGATACTCTTCTTCATCGGAGCTCCTATAGGCTCGCTGGTGCGCAAGGGCGGTCTGGGCACGGGAGCAATAGTCGCAGTACTTTTCTTCGTACTTTATTGGGTAGTAGACATTTCAGGCTCGAAACTTGCTACCAATGGAGCCCTGGATGCCACTACGGGTGCGTTCATATCCTCGTATGTGCTCATCCCGATAGGAATGCTCCTCACCTGGTGTGCAATCAACGATTCGGATTTCTTCAATATGGACCAGCTGAAAACACGTTGGAGGAAGCTCAAGAGTATGGTATACCGCTTCTTCCGCCCTGTGCGTATCGTTTATATGGGTACGCCTGAATTTGCAGTCGAGCCCCTTGACCGCCTCATACGCAACGGGTACAAGGTGGTTGGAGTGGTCACGGTAGCAGACAAGCCTAGCGGACGCGGCCTGAAAGTGAACGAGAGCGCCGTCAAACAATATGCAGTTGCCCACGGTATTCCCGTGCTTCAGCCTGTGAAGCTCAAGGATCCTGAGTTCCTCGATGCCCTGCGCGCCTGGAAGGCGGATATGTTCGTGGTGGTTGCGTTCAGGATGCTGCCGCAGGAGGTATGGTCTATGCCGCGTCTTGGCACCTTCAACCTCCACGCCGCACTGCTCCCGCAGTATCGCGGTGCCGCCCCTATCAACTGGGCAGTAATTAACGGGGAGAAGATGACCGGAGTAACTACCTTCATGATAGACAAGGATATAGATACAGGCGGCATCATATACAGGCAGGAGTGCAAGATAGGGCCGGAAGACACTGCCGGCGACGTGCACGACAAGCTTATGGACATAGGCGCAGACCTTGTGGTCCAGACAGTGGAAGGCTTGATACAGAACAATGTGGAGACGCGCGTGCAGCGTTCATTCATCCAGGGTTCCGAGGTTCTCAAGCCGGCGCCGAAGCTCACGAAGGAGCTGTGCCGCATCAATTGGAATGACAGCAGCAGGCAGGTGTACAACCTGATACGAGGCTTGAGCCCGTATCCGACGGCATATACTGAACTGCTCTCCCCTGAAGGCGAGTGTCTCCAGCTGAAGATTTTTAAGTCCGAGAAAGTGGATCTCAAGGGTAAACCTGGAGAAATCCTCACCGACGGCAAGACTTACTTTGCCATTGCGACCGGGGACGGAGCCATAAGCATCAAAGAGCTTCAGCTCGCCGGCAAAAAGAGAATGGAGGTGAAGGCCTTTCTTCTCGGATTCAGAAATGCGGAAAATTACTCTGTCAAAATATGTTAAGAAAGCTTAGAATCGTCCTCGCCGCACTGTTTCTGGTCGGCATAACGCTTCTTTTCTGCGGAATCGGAGCCCAATGGTGGGGTTGGATGGCCAAACTTCAGTTCCTGCCTTCCTGCCTCGCGCTCAATGTCGGCGCCCTCGCCGCCGTCCTTCTGCTGACTTTCGTTTTCGGAAGACTCTATTGCAGCGTCATCTGCCCTATGGGCGTGTTCCAGGACATCATAATCTGGATCAGACGCGTTTATGGCAAGGCTGTTGACAAGTGCCGTGCCCGCAAACTCCGCAAGCTTAAAGAGAAAGGAATCAAGCCGGCCTCCGTCAAGCCTTCCGCGGCGTCCAGGTTTGCCTTCGTCAAGGAGAACCGCGTGGTGCGCTTCTGCATACTCGGACTCATTGTAGCCGGTAGCCTCATAGGACTTCAGTTCCTGCTAACACTGCTGGCTCCGTACAGCGCTTACGGGCGTATGGTGCGCAGCGTGGTCGGTTTGGCAGAAGGTCAGAGCATTGCTCCGGCACTCCTTGTCACCGCTGCTGCCACCCTCGTGGTGATTGTGCTTTTCGCCTGGACGGGTGGACGCAATTACTGCAACTATATTTGTCCTGTGGGCACTGCGCTCAGTCTCGTGTCCCGTTTCTCACTCTTCAAGCCGGTGATTGACGAGAGCAAGTGCGTATCCTGCGGCCGCTGCGTGAAGAAGTGCAAGGCTTCTTGTATCGACGGTGTCAATCACCGTATAGACGGCAGCCGCTGTGTGGTCTGCTTCGACTGTCTGGACAACTGTAGCGAAGGAGCAATCAAATACAGGTTCCGTTTCTCAAAGGCCTGCAGGCCTGCTTCCAAATCCGAAGCTGCCTCTGCCGACAAATCCCGCAGAAGCTTCCTGGTCACGACTGCCATCGCAGGTACGGCTCTTGCCGCAAAAGCCCAGAACAAACGTCTGGACGGCGGTCTTGCCGATGTAGTGGACAAGACTGTACCGGAGCGTTCCGGGCGTCTTGTGCCCCCGGGAGCGGGAAGCGTGAAGCGTTTCTATGACAGGTGCACCGCCTGCCAGCTCTGCGTGAGCAACTGTCCTAACGGCGTGCTCCGACCTTCCACCGACATAGAGCACTTCCTCCAGCCTGAGATGGGCTACGAAAAAGGCTATTGCAGACCTGAGTGCAACACTTGCGGCACTGTCTGCCCAGCCGGAGCAATACTTCCGATCAAAAAGGAAGAAAAACTACTCGTTCACATAGGCACCGCAAAGGTGAATCCTGATCTCTGCTTTGCTGCATTGGGCAAGGAGTCCTGCGGCAACTGTGCGTATCACTGCCCTTCAGGTGCAATCAGAATGATTACCGATGCTGAGGGTCGCCGTATGCCTGTTGTCAACGAGGAACAGTGCATAGGCTGCGGAGCCTGCGAATATCTCTGCCCTTCCAGGCCTGTCAGTGCCATCACCGTGAACGGATTGTCAACCCATATAGAAAATAACTGATACAGCTATGGATAGAAGAGAGTTTTTGAAGAAAGCCGGCGTGGGCGCCGCGGCTCTTGGAGTCGGAGCCTGCGCTCCCGGAAGCCTTAAAGGAGGCTCGGACAACAAAGAGACCACGTCCCCTTCCGGTACTATGGTCTGCAATTATGAAGGCGTAGGACTCCTCGGCTATGGCTGTATGAGGTGGCCTCAAGTCAAGGGAGACGACGGCAAGAACCATATAGACCAGGATGCGGTGAACTCCCTGGTCGATTATGCCCTTGAACACGGAGTCAACTATTTCGACACCTCCCCTATATATCTTGAGGGCGACAGTGAAAGGGCAACGGCTGAGGCCCTGAACCGCCATCCGCGCGAGAAGTGGCTGCTTGCAACCAAACTTTCCAACTTTGGAGATGCCAGCTATGACAATTCCGTGAAGATGTACCGCAAATCCCTTGAGATTTTCAAAACTGATTACGTGGACTACTATCTTCTCCATTCAGTAAGCGGCGGCGCAGATTTCAACAACAGATTCGGAGATACGGGAATAATGGACTTCCTCCTTGAGGAGAGGCGTAAAGGCCATATCCGCAATCTGGGATTCTCTTTCCATGGTCCGGATAACGGATTCAGGGAACTTATGGCCCTGCACGAGAAATACCACTGGGATTTCGTCCAGATTCAGATGAACTACATGGACTGGACACATTCAGGGGCCAACAATGCCAGCGCCAAGTTCCTCTACGGGGAGTTGGACTCAAGGGAGATTCCAATCATAATAATGGAGCCTCTTCGTGGAGGCCGTCTGGCGGACCTTCCTGCGGCTCTTGCCGATATGCTGAAGTCAAGGGAACCTCAAAAATCCCTCGCTTCCTGGGCTTTCCGCTTTGCGGGCAGTTTCCCGAGGGTGAAGTGCATACTCAGCGGAATGACATATATGAACCACCTCCAGGATAATCTGGATACCTTCCTGAATTTCAAGCCGCTCACCGACGAAGAAAAGGATCTGCTGGAACTCACTGCCGACCAGATGGAAAAATATCCCCTCGTGCGCTGCACCAGCTGCCAATACTGTATGCCTTGTCCTTATGGCATCAATATCCCGGCAATCTTCCGTTTTTATAACGACAACGTGAATGCGGGCACCTATGTCGTGAACAAGGAACAGGAAGGCTATGCAAAGGCCCGCAGGCGCTATCTGTTGGCTTATGACAAGGCTATCCCAAGCGTGCGTCAGGCCGACCACTGCATCTCCTGCGGCCGTTGTTCAAAGGCCTGCCCTCAGCACATAGCCATACCCCGGGAACTGAGGCGCATCGATGCCTACATCGAATCCCTTAAGAGGGAGGAACTTTAATTCTGATAATATCCCAACAATAAAGGCCCGGCGTCTCACGACTCCGGGCCTTGGGAAATTAGTATAGCTTGTTAATTAAGTGAAGCCTGACTACGAGGATGCCGATGAACAATTGCTAATCTTGGTGGCAAATCAAAATCCACCGGAAAAATTTATTATAAAAAAATTAGTACCTTTGTCGCCGTATGCCGAAGTACTTCTACAATCCGGAGACTTTGCTCTATGAGGTCAAGAAGGACAACAAATACCTCAAGCATATAAAGGTCGCCCTGTTGATTCTGACAGCGCCGGCCTTGATGTGTTTATATTTCTGGATATATGTGTCCGTGCTTCATCTGGAGCTGCCCAAGACCGCCTGGCTCAAGCGTCAACACGCCAGCTGGGAGGCCAGGATGGACATACTCGACCGCCAGATGGATATCTACGAGCAGACTCTCACCGGCATAGAGCAGCGCGATGATGACGTGTACAGGTCGATTTACGGACTCAGCCCCATACCGGAGGAACTGCGCAACTCGGGACTCGAGGGTGTGAACCGCTACAACGAGCTTGACGCGCTGGGCGCTAATTCCCGGCTCAAGCTCTCCGTGCACCGCCTGGACGCGCTCATGAAAAGGGTGTACCTGCGCAGCCGTGCCCTGGACGAGATGTGGGACATCTCCTC
>SFJB01000068.1 GCA_004555145.1 Bacteroidales bacterium
GACGAACCTCTGGTATACCGGTTGTGGCGCCAGCTGCACCGCCGGGTATCCACGTTCGGTCAGGATAAGCGCTGAAAGCATCTAAGCGCGAAGCCGTCTCCGAGATGAGACTTCCCTAAGGGTCGTGGGAGACTACCACGTTGATAGGCAGGAGATGTAAGGCCAGTAATGGTTTCAGTCGACCTGTACTAATAGCCCGAGATCTTTTGAGTAGCCAGACTGAATACTTAGGAATCTCTCTCAAGTAAAATACTGCGGTGGTTATAGCGGTGAGGATCCACCTCTTCCCATACCGAACAGAGAAGTTAAGCTCACTAGCGCCGATGGTACTGCCCCACCAGGTGGGAGAGTAGGCAGCTGCCGCTTTTCGGAATCCCCGATTGGAATTGTCCAGTCGGGGATTCTTTTTTTTATTTTTATTCGCGAAGTGCCAAATAATTAGTACATTTGCAGTTCACTAAAAGCGAAAATTTGAAATGGCTGAAATAAAGGGAACAATAGCGCAGATAATCGGACCGGTTGTGGACGTGCATTTCAATGACGTCAAGAACCTTCCTTCCATCCACGATGCGCTCAAGGTGCAGCGTACGGACGGACGAACCCTAATTATCGAGGTGCAGCAGCATATTGGAGAAGACACTGTACGCTGTGTTGCGATGGACTCCACCGACGGACTCCGCAGAGGTATGGAAGCAGTCTCCACCGGAGAACCGATTGAAATGCCCGTGGGCTCCTGCATCAGGGGTCGCGTGCTGAATGTTACCGGAGATGCCATTGACGGTCTGGGAGCGCTCGATGCCGACAGCAGTCTTCCTATCCACCGTGAGGCTCCGAAATTCGAAGACCTTAAAACCTCTCAGGAGGTGCTTTTCACCGGCATCAAGGTTATTGACCTTCTCGAACCTTATCTCAAAGGCGGAAAAATCGGCCTTTTCGGCGGCGCCGGTGTGGGCAAGACCGTGCTCATCAAGGAGCTTATCAACAATATCGCCAAGAAACACAACGGATTCTCAGTATTCGCAGGAGTGGGAGAGCGTACCCGAGAGGGTAATGACCTGCTGCGCGAGATGATAGAATCCGGGGTCATCAAATATGGAGAGGAATTCGAAAAGGCGATGCAGGAGGGGAAGTGGGACCTCAGCAAGGTTGACAGGAAAGAGCTTGTGAAGTCCCAGGTAGCGATGGTTTTCGGCCAGATGAACGAGCCGCCGGGAGCCAGAAGTTCCGTAGCCCTGTCGGGCCTCACCATGGCGGAATCCTTCCGCGACAGCACCGGTGCCGACGGCCCTAAGGACATACTTTTCTTTATAGACAACATTTTCCGTTTCACCCAGGCCGGCTCGGAGGTTTCAGCCCTTCTCGGGCGTATGCCTTCAGCCGTAGGTTACCAGCCTACTCTTGCCTCCGAAATGGGGCAGATGCAGGAGCGTATCACCTCCACCAAGAACGGTTCCATCACCTCTGTGCAGGCGGTCTATGTCCCTGCGGACGACCTCACCGACCCTGCTCCGGCCACGACCTTCTCCCACCTGGACGCCACAACTGTGCTCAGCAGGAAAATTACGGCACTCGGCATATATCCTGCCGTGGATCCGCTAGAATCCACTTCCCGCATACTCGACCCTAACATCGTTGGAGAGGATCACTACAATACTGCGCAAAGGGTGAAGCAGATACTCCAGCGCCACAAGGAACTCCAGGACATAATTGCCATTCTCGGCATGGATGAGCTCTCTGATGAGGATAAGCTGACTGTCAACCGCGCCCGCAAGGTGCAGCGTTTCCTCTCCCAGCCATTCGCTGTGGCGGAGCAGTTTACCGGCGTGCCGGGAGTGATGGTGGACATAGAAGATACCATCAAGGGCTTCAATATGATACTTGACGGCGAGGTCGATCACATTCCGGAACAGGCCTTCCTGAACGTGGGCACCATAGAGGATGCCATCAAGAAAGGAGAAGAGTTGATATGCAGAACGAACGCCTGACTCTGACCATACTTTTCCCGGAAGAAACCCTCTTTGACGCGGAAGTGCTCAAGGTCTTCCTCCCTGGCGGGGAAGGTCCCTTCGAATTGCTTCCGGGCCATGCTCCCATCATCTCCGGTCTCGCTCCCGGCACCGTCTGCTGGGAAACGGCCGAGGGTAAAGGTGAGCTGCGTATTTCAAGGGGAATAGTACGTGTGGACGAAGGAAAAATCACCTTGTGCGCTGAGATATGAGATGGATACTGAAATACCTGACAGCCTTCCTCCTGCTGCTTTCGCCTCTTTGCGCGAAGGCGGAGGAGCTGGATATGGACAAGTATCTCTACGGCCACGTGGGAGACTCCTACGACTGGCATATCACCACCGTCAACGGCAAACACATATCCATTCCTCTGCCTGTAATCCTGATCAGCAGGAACGGCACCGGAGTGGCTTGCTTCCTTTCTTCCCGCCTGAGTGAAGGCGAGAGCTACAAAGACTATTACATAGCTCCTGACGATGCGGAAAAGTATGCCGGAAAGATAGTTCAGGCCGGACCTGACGGTGAGATTTCCCGCCCTTTGGACTTCTCCATCACCAAGAATGTCGCCGGTCTGCTCATCAACTGCACCATACTCCTTCTGCTTGTGCTCTGCACCAGCCGCTGGTACCGTCGCCACGATGCGCTCAAGGAAGCGCCGCGCGGGGTTCCGGGCCTTATGGAGATGCTCGTCTCTATGGTGGAGCTAGACATCATACGCCCCTGCGTGGGCAAGGATTACAAGCGCTACTCCCCGTACCTGTTGACCGCATTCTTCTTCATCTTCATCAACAATCTTATGGGTATAGTGCCTTTCTTCCCGGGAGGTGCCAATGTCACCGGCAACATAGCCGTGACCTTAGTACTGGCCCTCTTCACCTTCTTTGCTGTCAACATCTTCGGCAACAAGCACTATTGGAAGGATATACTCTGGCCGGATGTCCCGACCTGGCTCAAAGTTCCGATTCCGCTTATGCCGGTGATTGAAATCATAGGTATGTTCACCAAGCCTTTCAGCTTGATGGTCAGGCTCTTTGCCAATATACTCGCCGGCCACTTCATGATACTGGGCGTGGTGGCGGTCATCTTCCTCACGGCAGAACTCGGACCTGCGATTAACTCCGGTCTCGGCGCTGTGGCAATACTCATAGGCGTGTTCCTGGACATTCTGGAGCTCCTTGTCGCCTTCATCCAGGCATACGTCTTCACTATGCTCTCCTCGGTGTTCATAGGACTCTCCCGACAGGAGCCTGCAAAAGAATAAACAATTAAAATTCAATACGATATGTTACTTTCTACAATTCTTCTTCAAGCCGCAGCAGGCCTTTCCCTCGGAAGGGCAGGAGCAGCCATAGCAGCGGCAATCGCAGCCTTTGCAGCAGCATTCGGTATCGGTAAGATAGGTAAGACAGCCCTCGAGGCCAGCGCCCGCCAGCCGGAGCACGCCGACCACTACCGTATGACCGCCATCATCATCAGCGCCCTCATTGAAGGTGCCTGTCTGTTTGCAATTCTGGTCTGCCTCATCTCGAAGTAAGCAATGTCCCTGATTACTCCCGATTTCGGTCTGCTCGTCTGGATGACGCTGATTTTCGGCATCGTCCTGTTCATTCTCGCAAAGTTCGGCTTTCCCGTCATCACTTCGATGGTGGACAAGCGCAGTGCGCGTATCGAGGAGTCCTTGCGCAAGGCGGAAGAGGCGCAGCAGCGTCTTGACGGCCTCGCCCGCGAGCACGATGAACTGATAGAGAAGACAAAACTTGAGCAGAGCCGTATGCTCCGGGAGGCTTCCGAAGCCGGTGAGAAGATTGTCGCCGGAGCCAAGGCAAAAGCCGAAGAGGAAGCCGCCAAGATCCTTGAGCACGCCCGGCTGGAAATCCAGGCCGAAAAGGAAAGCACCCTGCGCGACATTTGCAGCCAGGTGTCTATACTGTCCCTGGAGGTGGCGGAAAAGGTGCTGCGCGCCCGTCTGGACAAGGATGGAGAGCAGCTGGCGCTGGTGGAGAGGCTGGTCAAGGAGACAATGGAGACAAAGATAGACAAGAGCTAGAATATGAACACGGGCATCATATCCACGCGTTATGCGGCCGCGCTGCTCAGATATGTGGAGCAGACCGGCAACGCGGCAAAGGTATGCGAGCAGGCAAGCCGCCTGCTTGAGAATCCCCACGTGGAAGGCGTAATCCTCGAACCGGAACTTGAGCGCTTCGTGCTCCTGCTCCGCAAGCATGGCCGCCTGGAGGAGTCCCGTTTCATACTCTCTTCATTCGTGGCGATGTACTACAAGTCGCAGGGCATCGTCAGCGTAAAACTTGTCACGGCGGTTCCGGCCCCGCAAAGGATAGTAGACAAACTCTGCGCCGCCTTCGAGAGCAAGCTGGGCCGCAAGGTGCATTGTGTCACCGAGGTGGATCCGGGCCTCGTGGGCGGATTTACCCTGATCGTGGATGACGACTATATGCTTGATGCAAGCGTGCGCCACCAGCTTGAGAGCATACGCCGCCAATTCGTGAAAACCAATTCCAGAATCGTGTAAGCGATTCAAACATAACAAGTTCTATGGCACATAACAGCATAAAACCGAGTGAAATCTCCGAGATTCTGCTTGACGAGCTTCGGGGTATAGACAGTTCGCTCAAATATGAGGAGGTGGGCAAGGTGCTCACCGTCAGCGACGGAGTCGCCCGCATCTTCGGGCTCATCAACGCCGAGGCAGGCGAGCTGCTGGAGTTCGACAGCGGCGTCAAGGCGGTGGTAATGAACCTTGAGGTGGACAATGTGGGAGCGGTGCTCCTGGGCCCTACCGACCTCGTGAAGGAAGGTATGAGGGTGCGTCGTCTCGGACGAATTGCCGGCATACCGGTGGGTGAAGGCCTCGTCGGCAGGGTAGTGGATCCTATCGGCACTCCGCTTGACGGTATGGGAGACATCAAGGGCGAGACTGTGCGTATGCCGCTTGAACGCAAGGCTCCGGGCGTAATTTTCCGCGAACCGGTGACCGAGCCTCTGCAGACCGGACTCAAGGCTGTGGATGCTATGATTCCAATAGGCCGCGGCCAGCGCGAGCTCATCATCGGCGACCGCCAGACCGGAAAGACAGCGATAGCCATAGATACCATCATCAACCAGAGGTCGGAATACCTCAAAGGCAAGCCCGTGTACTGCATCTATGTGGCCGTTGGCCAGAAAGGTTCCACGGTCGCATCCATAGTCCAGACCCTGCGTGCCAAGGGTGCGATGGACTACACCATAGTCGTAGCCGCAACCGCCGCCGACCCCGCTGCCCTGCAGTACTACGCTCCATTCGCCGGTGCAGCCATAGGCGAGTACTTCCGTGATACCGGCCGCCACGCGTTGGTGGTGTACGATGACCTATCCAAGCAGGCAGTGGCATACCGCGAGGTGTCCCTTATCCTGCGCCGTCCTTCCGGACGTGAGGCCTACCCTGGCGATGTGTTCTACCTCCACTCCCGCCTTCTGGAGAGGGCTGCAAAGATCATCAGCCAGCAGGAGGTCGCCGAGCAGATGAACGACCTTCCGGAGTGCCTGAAGGGCAAGGTGAAGGCCGGAGGTTCGCTTACCGCACTGCCTATCATCGAAACCCAGGCCGGAGACGTCTCCGCCTACATCCCGACCAACGTGATTTCCATCACTGACGGTCAGATATACCTTGAATCCTCCCTTTTCAATGCCGGTTTCCGCCCCGCAATCAATGTGGGAATCTCTGTCTCACGAGTCGGCGGTGCCGCGCAGGTGAAGTCTATGAAGAAGGTGGCTGGTACCCTGAAGATAGACCAGGCCCAGTTCGGAGAACTCGAATCCTTCACCAAGTTCTCATCCGATATGGACAAGATTACCGCAATGACCCTCGATAAGGGAAGAAAGAACGAGCGTCTGCTCGTCCAGGCACAGTACAGCCCTATGCCTGTGGGAGAGCAGGTGGCAGTGCTCTACTGCGGCACCCAGGCTCTGATGGCAGACATCAGGGTTGACCAGGTGGCGCTTTTCCAGGGACTCTTCCTTGACAGGATGCGTTCTTCCCACGGGGACGTACTCGAAGCCCTCGAGTCCGGCAAGGTGGACAAGGAGCATACCGACGTCATAAGGGAAGAGGCTGCGGCTGTTTGCAAACTTCTGAATCATTGACGTAAATGGCATCTCTGAGGGAAATAAAGGACAGGATTGCATCGGTGCGCAGCACCCTGAAAATCACCTCCGCAATGAAACTCGTGGCCTCCTCCAAGCTTCGCAAAGCGCAGAAGGAGATAGAGAATCTCCGCCCTTATGAAAGAGCTCTGGACTCCATTCTGTCTGATGTGGCGTGGGCAAGTGCCCTGTCCTGCAGGCTGGAGAGCCGCAATCCGGATGCGCCGGTGGCTGTGGTTGCCATTGCTTCGAACAATTCCCTCTGCGGCGGCTTCAACGTGAATGTCACAAAGCTTGCCCTGGAAACTCTCGGCGGAATAGAATCCGCAGACTTGTATTCCATAGGCAGGAAAATGTCCGAGGCCTTGAAAAAGTCCAGCTACAAGCCTGTATATGAAAGCTCTGAACTCATAGGAAGTCCCCGTTTCGACAAATCGGAGAATCTTGCCAAGCGCCTGATTGCTTCCTTTATGAACGGTGAGTATTCCAAGGTGCTGCTGGTTTACAACAGTTTCGTCTCTGCGTCTTCCCAAAAGCCTGTGGTCGAGCAATATCTGCCGTTCTCTCTTTCATCGGCACAGCCTGTCCCCGAGGATGACGATGTGATCTGGAATGCTGAAGCAGACCGCCGTCGCCACAAGTTCCTCTTCGAACCATCCGCTGATGAGATTGCTGAAAGCATGATTCCCCAGTTGCTGGACCTGAAGTTCCACGCTGCCATTCTGGACTCCGCAGCAGCAGAACAAGCCGCCCGCACCATAGCGATGCAGACGGCAACCGACAATGCGGAACACTTGCTTGCCGATTTGACCCTTGAATACAACAAGGGCCGTCAGCAGAAGATCACCGCAGAAATCCTCGACCTTGTAGCAGGTTCGGCGGAATAGTTAGAAAGAATAACCCAGTCCGAACATCATCGTGCCTGAGAGAGTCTCAGATGCGAGCAGGTAGCAGGCATTCAGTCTGATGCCGGCAAATTGCGCCCCGACACCCACGGAAGCGAAGGATGGAAGTCCCTTGTCCCCGCCGTAGTGGTATCCTGCGCGCAGGAATGCTATCTTATTATAGTTCAGCTCAACTCCCGCAGACGCCATTATCTGGCCGTCGAATACGTAAGTCAGTTCCGCCTCGGCGCGGGCGAATTGTGCAATGTCATATCCTGCGCCTCCCATGAGATACATAGGCAGGGAGACCGTGGAAGTGCCGTATTTCAGAGGCGTTCCCAGGTTTCCAAGGCTCAGATGGGCATCCAGTGCTCCGGAACGGTATGCCCCGCTCAAATCCACCATAAATGCATTTGCAGTGTAGTCAGAGGTAAGGGCGGAATTAAGCAATCTCAGGCTCACTCCGGCTGAAAACTTGTCCGCAATGCGGTATGCGGCGCCGAGTTCTATGCTCAGGTCCGAAGACCTGTACTCTCCCATAGGAGTGCCCATTTCGTTGTAGAGTATGCCAGGCTCCCTGTCCAGGAGATACTTTCCCTTGAATGAGAAGGAAAGATCGGAGAACTCCAGGCTCACCCCGGCTCCGAGCAGATTGTTGTTGACGATTTCCGGGGCCCACAAACCGAAGTTGAGATATGCGTCCAGCGACTTGCCGTCCAGCGCCTTGCGTGCCTCTGAAAGATCTCCGGATGCCATGGACAGCCTTTCCGTTTCGGAAGGTATGAGGAGAGCCGGAGCGTTCTGTGCATTTGCCGCAAAGCCTGCGGCGAGAAGGGATATGATGATAAATGTCTTTTTCATAATTGCTATTTCTTAACCACGCTGAACACTTCTTCCTGTCTGTCAATCTTCACGTAATAAATTCCCGAAGGAAGAGCGCTCATATCTACGCTGAGAGGGTTGAAAGGGCCCACGCCGACCTCTGCATTCTCATATACGGTGGCTCCGGCCTTGTTGCTTATCATTACTTTGGTCATCACTTCTTCCGGAGTGCGTATGTTGAGCACGTCCACCACAGGGTTAGGGTAGAGGTCCACAGGGTATGTCGCATCCCTGACGAGCAGCCTGAAGCTTGAAGTGGCAGTCTTGCCGCAGGCATCAGTTGCCGTCAGTGTCAGGGTTGAACTGCCGTAGGCAAAACCATTGAGGGTGAGCCTGTCGCCCAGGATGCTGTATTGGAAGATAGTTGTCGATCCGGACTTGGTGATGACATAGTTGAGGTTTTCTCCGTCTTCATCCTGGAAATACTCGGCCAGGTTTATGTCAATGCTGGTGTCAAGACCGTTCATCACAACGTTGTCAACGGCCTTTATCAGCACCGGTGGGTGATTTTCCAGCACGGTGACTGAAAAGTTCTTTGATACGGCATCAAATCCGTCGCTTGCGCTGAGGCAGAAATCGTAGCTGCTGTCCTGCGTGAGTTTTGTGCCGCTGATGGCGACGGTGACCGTCTCGTCGGAAATCTTCAGACTTGCGGCAGGGTTGGCCGGGGTGAGGGTGATTGAAAGATTATGCCCGTCCGGGTCACTCACCTTGAACTTTATTTCAGGATTCTCGAAAGGCTTGATGGTGAATGAAGTTCCGTCAAGTGCCTCAATCACAGGAGGGTTGTTGGCAGGTGTAGTTACGGTGCGTTCCCCGCTCAGCTCTGAAAACATGCCCTTGTAATTGACAGCGGCTATTCTGAAATGGTATTCCTGATTGAACTTCAGCCCACTTAAGGTATAAACCATACTTTCTCCCGGAGTACAGTCCACTCCATCTATGACCAATACATCAACGGCGCTGCCTGGGGCGGAAGGATCCAGGTCCGCAAGGGAGGATTCTGATGCGAACAGTCTGTATCCGAATACAGGAAAATCTGCCGGAACATCCCAGCTGACATTGATGCTGTTGGAGGCAGCTTCCGCTCTGAATCCTTCCACAGGAGCAGGTGCTTCCGTGGAGAAGGAAAGTGCCGCAGCAGCATTGACGAGGCCCTTACCAAGCTTGCCTTTCATGTCGCTGTTGTAATCATAAAGGGATTTGTTCGCTGAGCCGAGGAGAATCTGGATGAGGTCTTCCCTGGTGAATCCTTGACCCTGATATGCGCCGGCTATGAGTGCAGCTACGCCTGATACGTGAGGACAGGCCATCGAGGTGCCCTGCATATAGCCGTAGCCGTTGTTTGGAATGGTGCTGAGAACCTGGGCGCTCTTGTAGTAATCCCCGCCGGTAGCCGTGATGTCCACCCAGGTACCGTAATTGCTGTAATATGACGGTCTGAAGTCTGCGCCAATCGCCGCAACGCTGATTACACCTTCATAATTCCCTATCGGGTCATAGTCTATAGTCTCGTTGCCGGCAGCGAATATCACCACGCCTCCTTTCATAGGGGAATCCGGAAGCTGGTTGCCGTCATCGTCGCAGCCTGCATAGTTGTTGAAATAATCCACTGCCGCCTTAAGCGTGGAAGCACAATACCGTCTTTGTTTGTGTCCGCGTTATATCCCCAACTGTTCTGGGAGATGTTGGCACCCTTGTCGCAGGACCACTTTATCGCCTCGGCTCCGTCGCCGCTGTAGTCACCTTCAAAAATGCCGCAGGTCATGATCTTTGCACCCGGGATTCCGTTCGCCTTGTCGCCTCCCGCAATTCCGCATACGCCGACTCCGTTGTTGTTGACGGCTGCGACCGTACCTGCCACGTGGGTGCCGTGTGAGTCGAAGTAGCCGTGGTTTCCGAACACGAAACTCTTGCCGTGGCTGCCGTCCTCATCGGTCCAAAGGTTGTCGACAAGGTCCTCGTGGGTCGTATCCACAAGCCCGTCCACTATTCCCACTACCACGTCAAGTTCTCCCTTGGGATAATTCCTCCACGCAGGTACCACGTTGATGTCGGAACCTTCAATGCTGCCGGACATGGATCCGTTGTTGTAATAATGCCACTGGTCGCCGAGCTTGGGGTCGTTGAACGGGAGCTCGCCGCTCCTCCTTGCCGGAGTACCCAGGCTTAAGCTTACAACTTCGCCCGGGTCGGCGCGCATGATCTTGCGGTCCAGCTCCACGATCTCCACCTCGCTGCAGTTTGCAAGCAGCTCCTCGGCCTCGAGGAAGTCCTGGGACTCGCTCAGGTCGACGTAATACCAACGGTGCAGTCCTTCTCTTCTGGTTCGGCCTTCGTATTTTTCGTCGTAAGGGAAGATTCTTTCCAGAGACTTGCCGGATATGAGACTCATCGGATTGTCGCTGCTTTTTGTGCTTGCAGACAGGGCCCTGACGTCCGCGTTGCTCTCTTCAATCAGGGCAGTATAATCCTCGCTGAACTTGACGGCGAGACGTCCGATGTTTACGCTGTATGCGGAGAATTTCTCTCCGGTGACTTTCGATGTAAGTATGTTTTCTTGCCCGGAATTATCCAGGGAAGGGTCTTTTGCCGGGTCATTCAGCTCATTCGTGCAGGCGAGAGCCGTGAGAGTCAGCAATGCGATAAGTGAGTAACGTTTCATAGCACAAATTTAAAAAAATCCCGATACTATTCAATGAACGGTACCGGGAAATAATACTTATACAGAACTCGGCTTACTGTTTCTTGTAAACTGCAGGCGAGTACCAGTCTTCAGGGCTTCCGTTGGATTTGACGCTATAGAATGCATTCTCTCGGGAAAGGCTATTTCCGTCATCACTGAGCTTCAGGACATCATATTCAATAACATTGCCCTCAAGATCAGACGCATAGTATGATCTTCCGCCGAGGTTCATAGATGAGCCGGTATAGAGAACAATCTGATTGTTTTCGTTGTCGATTTCAGCCTTGATGAAGTTTACACCTTCAGCATAGCTTCCTTCATTAACTGCCCAATATGGCTCTAAGTCGCAAACATAGCATACATTTTCCGGATCTTCCTCGTCAAGCATGATGGAGATTACGCTGTCATTATATTCATCGCCATAAGCTAAAGAAGTGACCTTACCTTTCCAGGTGCCGGCAATCTTTCCGTAGAAAGGAACGTCAGAAACGTCAACTTTCACGGCGTCAGAATACGAGCAGCCGTACAGGGTGGAGACTGCTGCCTTGAGGTAGTTGGCTTCGTTGGCGTTCACTAGGGCAATGTAATCATAACTACCGTCCTGAGTGATTTCCAACTCAATCGTCTTGGTGTTTGAGAAATCAGCTTTACTGCTGGAGAGGACGCAGATAGTAACTTTGCCGAGTTCCTCGTTAACACCGCTTACTGTAAGCTTTACCGGGATACATACTGCGTTCAGGTCCACATCAAACTTCGCTTCTCCTGAAGGAGTTGCAGCAAAACTGATCTCTGGAATGGCTCCAGTATATGCTTTCGGAAAACCAGCTTCAACTTCGCTCTTGCTCGGCGACATCTTGGAACAAGAGGCGGCAAGTACCACAAGAGCAAGTGCAGATGCAATTCTAACTATATTTTTCATAACTGAACAATCGTGTATTTGGTTTATTCTTCAATGCCAGTAATCCAATCGTTCTGCTCTTCCTCGGTGATGTAC
>SFJB01000069.1 GCA_004555145.1 Bacteroidales bacterium
ATTTGCAAGCACCAATCCAATCTTTCCTTTTGGCGACAAGTGATGAATCATATGCTGCATACAGGCAAAGTTGGCATTTCCTGCTGGTGGAATGCCATATTTCCATCTGACATCGTCCTGAAGTTTATCTGCGCCCCAATCACTCATGTTGAAAGGTGGATTCGCAATTACAAAGTCTGCCTTCAATGATGGATGTCGGTCATTGAGGAATGAATCAGCATTGTATTCTCCCAGATTCGCCTCTATTCCACGAATTGCCAAGTTCATCTGGGCCATTTTCCAGGTAGTAGGGTTGTACTCCTGACCAAAGACAGAAATATCATTGATTTTTCCCTGATGCCTTTCAATGAATTTTGCAGACTGGACAAACATACCTCCAGAACCGCAGGCTGGGTCAAATACTCGTCCATGATATGGTTTTAGGACTTCTACCAGTGTACGAACTATACAAGACGGGGTGTAGAATTCGCCTGCATTCTTTCCTTCAGCTGAAGCGAACATCGACAGGCAGTACTCATACGTCCTTCCGAGAATATCTTTGCTGTCACCATGCTCCTTCATGTTGATATTGGTGAACAGATCAACGACATTACCAAGCTTCTGCTTATCAAGTTCCGGACGGGCAAAGTTCTTGGGAAGAACTCCCTTTAACCTTGGGTTTTCGTTTTCAATGAGTACCATTGCGTTGTCAATCACCTTTCCGATTTCAGGTGTATGAGCGGCCGAGGCAATAACACTCCATCTGGAATCCTGAGGGACAAAGAAGATGTTCTCCGCTGTATATTCGTCCTTATCTTCCTCCATGCCATATCCTTCAGAAACAAGGTCTCTGTATTTCTGTTCAAACCTGTCAGAAATGTATTTCAGGAAAATAAGTCCGAGGACTACATGTTTGTATTCGGAAGCATCCATACTTCCCCTCAAGAGGTCTGCTGCGTTCCAGATTTGTTTCTCAAACCCAACGTCAGCTGAATTGACTTTGGCCATAATGATATCTGATGATTTTTACACTTGCTATCACATTGAAGACACGCTCCAATTTCCTACAAATTTATCTAATTATAGGATATGATATACCATTTTGTGCCAAATAATGTCATTCACGGTATAATTATGTCAGAATACTGTCACAAATCATTTGAATAACAGCTCAGAATTTCAATCCGGTACCGACAACGATCGAGCGTGGAAGAGAAGGGCCGTAGATATATCCCGATGTTCTTCACGCCCGCGTGGACGCTGAGACGGAAAATGCCTGCGACATCGAACTCATAGCTCAGCTTGCAGCCCATGTCCCAGAAAGGAGAAGTCCGGAAATCAGCGTTTGAGAGCGGCCATTATATTCGCCGGGGCACGGTGGGCGAGCAGTTCGCGCTTCATGAAATCCATCGCGGGAGCGACGTGGTCGAAGAAGCGGTAATAGCCCTCGCACAGATAGTTCAGGCCTGCCTCCCCGTCTGAGCTGCGCAGGAAACGGTTCTTGGGACATTCGCCATTGCAAGCGAAAAGATATTGACATTCAAGACATTGGCGCGGGAGCGACTTCATCTTTGCCTCTCCGAAATCCTGCTCCCTGTCACTGTACATCATCTCGATGAGAGTGTTCTCGCGTATATTTCCCAGCTTGTATTCCGGGAAGACGAAATGGTCGCAGGTATAGACATCCCCGTTAAACTCCATCACGCCGGCATGCCCACAGGTTCTGGCAAGGGTGCATACCCCTGGCTGCTCCCCTACCCAGTTGGCCAGGGTGGAGTCGAAAAGCTGAATGAAATACTGCCCCACATCATTGCGGACCCATTCGTCGAAGATCGCACAAAGGAAATCGCCCCACTGCTTCGGCTTCACGGAGAAGGGTGCCAGCGGCAGATCATCGCTGTCGGCCGGACAGGCGAGGTGACGGCCGTCCGAATGTGGCATAATCCTCTCGACAATAGGCGTAAACTGGATATAATGGCATTGTATGTCCTTGAAGAAACGGTAGAACTCCAGAGGATAATCCCCGTTGAAATCGTTGACCACGGCAAGGGCATTCCACTCGACTCCATAACGGTTCAGGAGTTCTATTCCCCTCATCACTTTGGAGAAGGACGGTTTCCCATTGACACTGTGGCGATAGCGGTCGTGGAAGCGCTCGGGTCCGTCGATGGAGACGCCTACCAGCCAGCCGTTATCCCGGAAAAAGCGGCACCACTCATCGTTCAGCAGTATGCCGTTGGTCTGAATGCAATTGTCGATATGCCTTCCCCGCGCATATTTTTTCTGAAGGCTGACGACCTTCCTGAAAAATGACGGGGACCTCAGCAGGGCCTCTCCCCCGTGCCAGGTGAAAAGTACCTGCGGCATAGTCTGAGACTCGATGTACTGACTGATGAAACGTTCGAGGAGATCCTCGCTCATCTCGTACATCCTGGAATTATCCCCTTTGTACAGGTTTTTCTTTTCCAGATAGTAGCAATACTCGCAGGCAAGGTTACAGCCAGGCCCTGCCGGCTTGGCCATAACGTACAGGGGCCGCGCAAAAGGGGCTATCGTATCCATTCTGCCAGACCGGGATCAATGTATTTCTATGGAATACCCGGCCTCGAAACTTTCGCCGGCTTCAAGCTTCCACACCCATTCCCGCTCGCTGATGTCGCCTTCGAAGCCATCCCAGTCGCAGCGTCCGTACCAAGGTTCTATGCATACGAAAGGAGCGTTCTTCTCCGGTGGCGACCAAAGCCCCACGAGAGGCGCGTCGAAATGCACGCTCAGCCAAGGTCTGCCGTCCGGGCGCAACATATCCACACGGGAAACCTGACTGTCTTCAAGCACATAGGTATCGACTCCGTCGAATGTATCCCTGCTGAGCACGAGTCTGCCCTCGGAATCCAGAGGCACAGGGAAACGGGCTCCCTTTTCGACGCAGCCCTTGCGGGCGAGTTTCGCGCTTAGCAGTTCCGACTTGCGGTCGAAGGCAAAGAAACCCCTCTCCTGCCTCTCAGAATCGAAATCAGGGTAATTGAAGGCCGGATGCGCCCCTATCTGGAACCACATTGTCGTCGGGGAGTGGTTTATCACCTTCCAGCTCACCTCTATGCTGTTGCCCTTCAGTCTGTAGCCTATTTCAAGGACAAAGTCCCAAGGGTAGATTTTCCGGCTCTCCTCATCCGAGGACAGCCTGTAGAGCAGACTCTCCCCATCCTTGTAGATCAGGGTGAATTCACGGTCCCTGGCGAAGCCGTGCTGGCCCATTCCGAACTCCCGCTCTCCTACCCTGTAGCGGTTTTCCCACACCCTTCCGACCATAGGGAAGAGCACAGGAGAGCTCCTGTCCCAATACCTAGGATCCGCATTCCAGAGATACTCGGTATCCCCCTTGCGTATGCCGGTCAATTCTGCGCCGTGCGCGCTTACTGCTATCGAAAGCAGTCCGTTATCTATCCTATCCATAGGCCTGTATTTGATATAAATATACTTTCACAGCAGCGGCGAGAAAAGGCGCGCGTAGGACTCTTTCAGCTTCTCCAGTTTCGGCCTCTTCGCCCACTCGTCCGCCTTCACTTCGTTGCTAAAATCCTGATCTGCCAGAAATACGTCCTTCATTTGCTGCGCCAGCCTGGCGTCATATATGAAGGCGTTCATTTCGAAATCCTGCTCGAAACTCCTGACATCCAGATTGGTAGAGCCTATCGTGACTATCTCGTCGTCGGCAACCATTGTCTTCGAATGCATATAGCCGCCTTTATAGAAATATACCTTTACGCCGGCCTCCAGGGCATCCGAGACGTAGGAACGCGTCGCGAGAGGAGGTATTATCCCCCTGTCGCCGTAATACGGTATTATCAGCCGCACATCGACGCCTGCCAGTGCCGAGTCGCGCAAGGCGCTCAATATGGGCTCGGTCGGAATCAGGTACGGCGACTCGATATATACATATTTCTTCGCCTGGGTGATTATCCTCATCATGCCCTGCATGGTGACGTTCCAGCGGTCCATCGGGCCCGAGGAGGCAATCTGCATCGTGACGTCGCCGTCGGAAAGCACCTTCGGGAAATAGCGGGCGTCATCAAGCAGTTCCTTTCTGGAGAAATACCAGTCTGTCAGGAAGGTGATCTGCATTTCAGTGACAGCGGGGCCGACCACCCGGAAATGGGTATCTCTCCAGTTGCCCCGCTTTATGCCCGTGGCATATCTCTGGGCTATGTTCATCCCTCCGGCGTAGCCGACACGGCCGTCGATGACGACTATCTTCCTGTGATTGCGGTAATTGGTGTCACTGGAGAGGAAAGGCAGCCGTATCTTCAGGAATGGCTCCACCTGGACGCCTCCCTCCTTCATATAATTGTAGAATTTTCCGCGGAAGAAATTGGCGGCGTGGTCATATTGTACCCTGACCTCAACGCCGGCCTTCGCCTTCGATATGAGTATGTCCGCAATCCTGCGTCCGAGCGGGTCGTCCTCGAATTTGAAGAATTCAAAGTGGATGTGGTCTTCGGCGGATTCCAGATCCCGGATCAGTCCGTCGAACATTTCCTGACAGTCCGTATATACCTTGAGGGAATTGCCTTTGAGCGGGAAGGACTGGCCTGTCATCCACAGCAGTTTTGCCAGGTCGGCGTGATTGCCCTCGATTCCCGTATCTATAAGCTCAGCATAATTGTCCATTACCCTGGACTTGAGCAAATTGCGGTGCTTGTCCTCCATCAGCCGCTTGTTCTTGCTACTGGAACCGAAGATAAACCAGAGTATGAGTCCCAGCACCGGAAGCAGGCAGATGACCAACATCCAGCACAGGGTCTTCAGCGGATGCCGGTTTTCGGCAATCATTACGCTGCAGACACTGATTATCAGGAAAAGGAGCAGTATTTCAAACAGGGTTCTCATTAGTCCTTTCGAGGATTATTTCTCCTCAAGCAGCTGGGCGGCGGCATTCTTCGTGTCCACCTTCTCTATGATACGCTCAAGCACGCCTTCCTCGGAGAAGACGTAGGTTCTGCGCAGGGTACCCATACTGATTTTCCCGTAGAGTTTCTTCTCGCCCCAGGCACCGAGCGACTGGAGCAGTGAAGTGTCAGTGTCAGAAAGCAGGGTGAAGGGCAGTTCATATTTTGCCCTGAAATTGCTGTGCGATTTCTCCGAATCCTTGCTGATTCCAATCAGCGTGTAGCCTGCACCGCTTATGTCCTCGTAGCGGTCACGGAAACTGCAGGCCTCTGCTGTGCATCCCGGAGTGGAATCCTTCGGATAGGTGTAAAGGACAATCTTGCGTCCCCTGCCGATGAGTTCATCCGATTTTACGGTCCTGCCGTCCTGGTCCTTGACCGCAAATGACGGCATCTGGTCTCCGATTTTCATATTCTGATCGTATTTCCCGAAAGATAATCAAATTTTTACTTCCCTCAATCATTCCTCACCTACAATTTCAGCCATCCTCAGCAGGGTTGTTATCGAAGAACAGGTGCAGTTGTACCAGAAGGAGCGGGTCTTGTTTCTCTTCGGGCTATATAACTTCCAGGTAGTCGGAATCTTGCCGTCGGTAGGATCCTGAACGATAGTGATGTTGTCGATAAGCGCCTTTGCCTTCGCGAATGCAAGCCTGTCTCCGGTGGCTTCGTAAAGGTCGAGATATGCGTTGGCGACATTGCAGGAGCTGGCGTCCACCGGCATCTGGTAGCGATGCTGCTCATAGACGCACGGAGGGCAGATGACGCGTATGCCGTTCCCGTCAGGGAGGGCGTTCCAATGAACGAACTGGTCTTCGCTCAACCGTATGAGGTCGCGTGCATCTTCGATTTCGGCAGGAGTCGGATTGCTTCTGAGGATATATGAAGCATAGGGAGCAGCGGTGCAGTTCGTCAGGTTCTCGTATGGATGTACGTCGGCTACATTGACATCCTCGAACTGTCCGGTGAGGTCGAATGTTTCGAGAGCAACTTCCTTCATCCACTTTTCGGCCTTTGACTTCATCTCGTCGAGGCCTTCGGCGCCGTAGTCATCCTGAAGCCTTCGGATAAAGTTCAGGACAGGATGGAGCATCGCCCCCACTTCGTTGACCGGCTCCCCGGTAGCGAAATCGACCTTGATCGGGAAAGAGCCGTCCTCGTTCTGTATCCTGGCGTATGTACCTGCAATCTTGAGAGCGCGGTCAAGGTAGAGTTCGTCGCCGGTCACATCGTAGAGATCAAGGAAGGCGTTTCCCGCATAGCAGGCATCCATAGTCATAGTCTTGCCAATGTTCCAGGGCTTTCTGGATGCTACGAGCCTGCCGTAATATGTAGGCGGGAAGAACTCAAGCGGGTCGCCTTCGGGACGGCTCTGGTCAATGAGAAAGCGGGCCGCATTCTTTGCAATCGCGATTGCCTCTTCTCTCTTTGACGGAATATTTTCCGCAATCCTGGTCTCGATGCGGATCAGCCCTCCCACAATCTTGTTCGCATAGGTGTAATGGGGATATGCGAGGGTGTCCGGAGTGACGGAGTCAAGCCAGGCCTTTGTAGCCTCGGAATTGTGGACATAGAGGGCAGCCATCATTGCCGCCTCGCGATATGGACGTACATTGTCATTGTACGGCCCCTCAAATGGGAAATCACGGAGAAATGACCTCGTATAGACGGTATCCAGCCGCTGTCCGTCAGCATCCAGAGCCAATACCGTGAGGTCCACCATAGACGGCGGAATCGAAGCCCAGACCGGGGAAAGATCCGCTGTCGGTTCCGTCGCCGTGAAGGACCACTGGCCATCACCCTCCTGCTGTCTGATGTCGAAACGGTATTTCGCAGCCCCTTCCACAGCCGCTATTTCAAATGCAGGGGCATATATGAACTTCCTGCTGTAGCCGTTCCAGCACGGATTCCTGCCTTCCGCGGCAGGTCTGATCGGTTCAAGATACTCCATTGCCGCCTTTCTGTTGAGTACCGCGAATTCATTCCGGCAGCAACCCTGCCCGAAGATGCAGAGCGCCGCCACGCTGACGATGATGATTGCCTTTTTCATTTTCCGGATATATTGCCTTATCTGTAAATAATGAGCCAAGATAATCAAATATTTCCCAACCTTTTTCATCTTTGCTCCGTCTAACTATTGAAAGCGCCCGAAAACGGACGGATATGTTAAACATTAATATTTTCAATTATGAGAGATATCATTGTCCCTATTGGAATCTGTGTGGTACTGCCTGTTATGCTTGTATGGCTTGTTACAAGAGTACGCAGAAATGAAATTGACAAAAAAACGGAGGTCATGCTCAAGGCCATCGAGTCGGGAGCCACAATCGACAGCGATTTGTTCAAGGAAGCTCCGAAAAAGCGGAAAAGCACGAAGGAACGCCTTCTGAACCGCCTGATCTGCGGTTGCGCGGCATCCATTATAGGCGCCGCCCTGACTGCCATCGGCATCATACCATGGATGACATTGGAGGATGACACCTTCGCTCCGTTACTGATCTTCGGTGGTATTTCCCTTGCGGTCGGAATAGCTCTTTTCATAGGTTTCTTTGTGGGCCGCAAGATGCTGGCAAAAGAAATGGAGGCAGAAGAGAAGTCTCTGGAGCAGGAATAAGCAATCTTCAAATTACCTGACGCAAATGACCCAGGAGCATTTCATAGACCTCGTCAGGTCCGAGCAGGAATCCCTCAGGCGATTTCTGCTTGCCTTGTGTGGCGGAGATGCGCCCCTGGCTGATGACATTGCCCAAGACGCGCTGGTCCGTGCCTACGTCGCATCCGCTTCGTTTTCAGGGCTGTCAAAGTTCAGCACCTGGCTATTCCGTATAGCATATAACTGTTATGTGGACCAGTGCCGCAAGCCAAAGCTTGATACGGTCTCTCCGGAGACAAGACAAGCACTGTCCGTTCCGGCCGATGACGAGACGGACTCCGGATTCAGACATCAGAGACTGTATCAGGCACTGGAGTCCCTTCCGGAGAAAGAAAAGGCATCCATTGTACTGCACTATTTCGAAGACCGGAGCATCAGGGAAATATCTTCCATACTGCAGATACCTCAGGGCACGGTGAAATATTACCTGTCCACCGGTCGGAATCACCTCAAATCCATACTGCTATGAAGAATACAGACATAGAATCGATACTCCGGGACAGCAGGCCTCAGGTACAGGATAATCCCGCATTCCTGCTCGAGGTACAGCAGAAGATGCGTGCTGTGGAAGGAATCAAGAAGGAGGTTGACAGACAGAGAAGATCCGGAAGGAGGGCCCTGGCCCTGGCCCTCACCTGCGGTCTCATCCTGGGAGGCGCCGCAGTGTACATAGCCTGCCTGTACCCTGCGGAAATCAACGCAATCAGCGAAGGCATCCTTTCGTCTGCAAGACGGTTTTTCGAGTCATACAAACAGTACCTTATGCTTCCGATTGCCGGATGCGGCATTGCTCTGGGCATAATCCTTGGACGGCAGAAAGCATAGTCGGCCTCTTGTCAAATGTTCTCCAGAGAAACACCTTTCTGAGTTACAATGTAGTTCTTGAACTCGCCAGTGGCGCGAGTGAAAGCTGCTATCTTACCGTTCAGGAGTTCCGGGTCGTAGTTCTCAATCTTGCGTTTGACTTCGATGAAGAGAGCTTGCTTGTCAAGTTCGTTTTCTGCAACGATGTCAATTTCATTTTCCCCTTTGCGGCCCCACCAGCTGCCGATGCGGGTGTATTTTTTGCTTTCGATGAGGACGCGTTTGAAGTAGCGTTCAAGCATCAGTCCGGAGAATGTCTCGTAGTCGCGATTGATGATGGTCTTTAATGCGTCGTAGTTCTCGATCTCCAGCATGTAGTTGTACTTGTATATGAAGCGGAACCAGAATGTGAAGAAGTTGTCTTCAATCGTATATCGGACATTCTTGTTTGAGCTTTTTTCAAAGATCGGCTGTTTCTTGCTGATCAACTCATATTCATTCTCAAGTTTTGTAAGGTAGCCACCGATTTCCTTGCCGATGATATTCTCAATCTCCGAGCGTGTGGTCTTGCCTCGTGCAATTGCTGAAAGGATTGAGAAGTATATGCCATAGTCTTTGCCGAATTCCTCAATGAGAATGGCTTTGCCTTCGCTCAGGAATATTGAGTCTGACTTGATGATCTGATTGAGCATCTTTGTTTTTGTTGTGGCTCCTGCATCTATGAGCAACTGGACATATTTAGCAACTCCACCTGTAAATGAGTAGAGAGCAAGCAAGTCTTCTGGAGTGTAATCCGGGTTATATTCTGCCATTATCTCCTTCAGTACTGCAGGAGTAAACGGTTTTATTGACATGAAACGTGTCTGACGATTGTACAAAGGCTCCTTCTTATCTTTGAATATCTTTGTCATCATTGAGAAGATGGAACCGCAGACTATGAGGTTGATGTGAGCCATAGTATGATACTTATCCCAGATACGCTGCATGTCGCTATAGACAGATTTGTTTACCTTGAAGAACTCCTGGAACTCATCAATGAA
>SFJB01000070.1 GCA_004555145.1 Bacteroidales bacterium
CTCGCAATGACGAAAATCTCCCTGAAAGGGTGATGACCGACATTGAAGGCTTCGGCCAGTATCCGGTTTCAAAGGGTGTTATTTCACTCCAGAACGACCGTGGTACCAGCTACCGCCAGTACATTGCGGTACAGAACGAGCTTGTGAAGGCAGTCAACGAGATTCGTGACGAATTCTCCCTCAACAATTACGGTAAGAAGTTTATCCAGCTCGACGAGGAGAAGCAGGAAATTGTAAAGAAGGCAATTCCTCAGCAGATTTCCGAGGCTGAGCCTAAGGATGTTGCTAAAAGAAGATAGGAGATAAAGACTATGTCAAAATTCAAGAAAGAAGGCAAGAAAGAAATGCCTGCGATCACTTCGAGTTCGCTTTCTGATATCGTGTTCATGCTCCTGTTCTTCTTCATGGTGACCACTCAGATGCGTGAGACCGAGAACAAGGTTTCCGTAAAGGTTCCGGAGGCTTCAGAGGTGGTTAAGCTCGAGAGAAAGGATCTCAACTCATACATCAACATCGGTACTCCTATCAGGGCCCTGCAGGCACAGTACGGTACCGAGCCGCGTATCCAGTTGAACGACTCTTTCAAGACCACCACTGACATTCGCGACTTTATCGCTGCAGAGCGTGATTCAAAGAGCGAAGCAGACCGTCAGTTTATGACCGTAAGCATCAGGGCTGATCAAGATGTCAGAATGGGTATCGTCAGTGATGTTAAGCAGGAGCTCAGAAGATGCTCAGCGCTTAAGATCATGTACTCAGCAAGAAAACCTGCGGAATAATTTTTCGCAGCAACTGATAGAAGCAGCCCCCTTTATGAGGGCTGCTTTTTAAAATATTGAAGTTTAATATATGAAGGAAATACTTCGCACAAAGGTTAAGGACCTGCTACAGATGTCTGCAGGTCAGGAAGTTCTCGCAAAAGGTTGGGTGAGGACTAAAAGAGGCAACAAGGAAATAGCATTCATCGCACTTAACGACGGATCCACGATAAAGAACGTGCAGATCGTTGTTGACAAGAATGCAGAGACTGAAGCAATACTTCCGAAAATCACTACGGGAGCCTGCATAGGCGTGCTCGGAGATCTGGTTGAGTCCGTGGGAAGCGGTCAGGCTGTTGAAATCCATGCCAGGGAAATCACTCTTTACGGTCCTTGCGATCCTGTTAGATATCCGCTTCAGAAAAAGGATACCTCGCTTGAATACCTCAGGACTGTGGCACATATGCGTCCGCGCACCAACACTTTCGGAGCAGTGCTCCGTCTGCGCAGCCAGATGGCCTTTGCCATACACGAGTATTTCCACAAGAAAGGTTTCGTTTACCTTAACACCCCTCTCATCACGGCTGCAGACTGCGAAGGTGCAGGGCAGATGTTCCAGGTAACTACCCTTGACCTCAACAATGTGCCGAAGAACAAAAAGGGTGAGCCTGACTACAGCAAGGATTTCTTCGGCAAGCAGACCAGCCTTACCGTCAGCGGCCAGCTCGAAGGGGAGCTCGGAGCTACGGCACTGGGAGAGATTTACACCTTCGGTCCTACATTCAGGGCCGAGAATTCCAACACTCCGCGCCATCTTGCGGAATTCTGGATGATTGAGCCTGAAATGGCTTTCTACGATATTAAGGACAATATGGACCTTGCTGAGGATTTCATCAAGCACCTTGTAAGCTATGCGCTTGAGAACTGCTACGATGATGTCAAATTCCTCAACGACAGATATGACAACGAGCTCATCGAGCGACTCGAAAGCGTAGTCAAGACAGACTTCGTCAGACTCGAGTACACCGAGGGCATAAAGATATTGGAAGATGCCATAAAGAATGGCGAAAAGTTCGAGTATCCTGTTTACTGGGGCGTCGATCTTCAGAGCGAGCACGAAAGATATCTCGTGGAGAAGCACTTCCGCAAGCCTGTGATCCTTACCGGTTATCCTAAGGACATCAAGGCATTTTATATGAAGCAGAACGAGGACGGAAAGACAGTCCGCGCCATGGACGTTCTCTTCCCTAAGATAGGCGAAATCATCGGAGGTTCGGAGCGTGAAGCGGATCTCGACAAGCTCGAGGCCCGTATCAGCGAACTAGGAATGAGCCGCCGCACCCTGGAATGGTACATTGACACCAGGCGCTTCGGCAGCTGCCCTCACAGCGGTTTCGGACTCGGCTTTGAAAGGCTGCTTCTTTTCGTCACTGGTATGGCGAACATACGCGACGTGATTCCGTTCCCTCGTACTCCTAAGAACGCAGAATATTAATCGCTCAGAATATGTTGGTAATCGGCATCGCCGGCGGATCAGGTTCCGGCAAGACAACAGTTGTAAGGGCCATCACGGACAGACTCAAGAAGGAGAAGGTGGTGGTCATCCCTCAGGATTCATACTACAAGGATTCCAGCGACCTCACTGACGAGGAGAAGAGGAATCACAACTTCGACCATCCAAACGCTATCGACTGGGAATTGCTGAGCAGCCAGCTCGCTGATCTCAAGAACGGGAAAAGTGTAGAGCAGCCTATCTACTCCTACATCTCCTGCAGCCGTTCCAAGACCGAGACCGTCAAGGTTGACCCGGCAGATGTGATAATCATCGAGGGAATACTTGTTTTCAACTGCAAGGAACTCCGCGACCAGATGGACGTGAAGATTTTCGTGGATGCTGATGACGATGACAGGCTTATGAGAGTGATGGCAAGGGATATCACTGAGCGCGGCAAGGACGTCCGCTGGGTAATCGAGCGCTACTCCAGAACAGTGAAGCCTATGTATCTCCAGTTCATAGAGCCGAGCAAGCGCTATGCCGACATAATCATTCCTCAGGGAGGCCATAACAAGGTGGCAATCGATATCATCATCAACACGATAGAAAAATCCCTGAAGGAGCAGAAAAACGAGAGGCAGTAAGTGAAGCTTTCCAAGGAAGACAAGGCAGGACTGTATCTCACCGTAATAGTTCATCTTGCGGTGCTTATAGTCCTGCTTCTTTATGGGATAGGATATTCTCTGAGCAGAGAAAACACCTTCGTCCTCGACTTTTCCAGGCAGGAAGAAATCGAAAGGATGCAAGAGGAAATCCAGAGACTGCAGAAGGAGGCCGAACTGAAGGAAAGCATAGCTCAGAAACTCCAGCAGGAACTTGGAGGCAGCCAGTCTTCCGATATACGTAACGTTGCGGTGGACCGGGCGGCACTCAGGGACGACAGGGGCACGGATGCTGAAAAACTCTATAAGGATGCGGAAAGACTGGCAAAGGAACTGAATCAAGGCTACGAAGTCCCCAACGAGGAAAACTCCGCCGTACTGACAAAGAAAAACGATACGGCTCCCCATACCGATACCCAGGACAGGAAATACAGCGGACCTTCCGTCATTTCATATGAGCTGGAAGGACGAAAGGCGAGCACACTGCCCATTCCTGCATACAGATGTTATGGGGCAGGCGAGGTGAAGGTCCTGATAAGTGTAAATCCTTCCGGCACCGTGATTTCCGCAAAGGTGGACGAGGCTTCATCCTCTGAGGACTCCTGCCTCAGGTCATTCGCTGTCAGGGCTGCACGCCTGTCCAAGTTTTCAGCAAAATCGGACGCTCCGGCAAAACAGTCCGGCTACATCATCTACAGCTTCGTAGCGCAGTGAGAAAGCAGGAAAAGATGATATTGCATTTGCTTGATTGATAAATAATTCCTATATTTGCGATCCATCCCTCGGGTAGGGATGAATCAAGGTTTAACTTTTTAATAAAACAGATTCACAATGGCTGTTAAAATTCGTTTACAGCGCCACGGAAAGAAGAATTTCGCATTCTTCCACATTGTAGTGGCAGACACCCGCGCTCGTCGCGACGGTCGTTACATCGAGCAGATCGGCTCTTACAACCCTAACACCAACCCTGCTACCATCGTGCTCAACTTCGAGCGCGCTCTCGCTTGGGTGAAGGTAGGTGCAGAGCCAACCCTTACCGCTCGCCGCATCCTCTCCTATGAAGGCGTACTCCTTCGTCACCACCTAGATGGCGGTGTAGCCAAGGGAGCTCTTACCCAGGCAGAGGCTGACAAGAAGTGGAACGACTGGAAAGCTCAGCGTGACGCCAAGATTGAGGCAAAGAAGACCAGCCTCAAGAACAGCGCCATCGAGGCCAAGAAGGCTGCAAAGGCTGAGGAGACCAAGGTAAATGAGGCTCGTGCAGAGGCCCTCGCCAAGAAGGCCGCAGAGCTTGCTGCAAAGCAGGCCGCAGAGGCTGCTGCAGCTGAAGCTCCTGCAGAGGAGGCTGAAGCACCAGCAGAGGCATAATGCTTCAAATTGCCAAGATTCTCAAATCCAATGGCACCGATGGACGCATCCTGATGGGAGTTCGCGACATCGCATTGGAGGAGATTGACATCAAGGAACCCCTGTTCATCGTATTCGATGGACTCGAGGTTCCTTTCTTTATTGAAGACATCAAGCCCAGAGGTAGCTCCAAAGCCATCGTCAAGTTTTACGATGTAGATAATCTTGACGATGCCGAGGAACTTGCAGGCAGGGAAGTTTACCTGGATGCCAAGTTTGAGGACGGGCAGGAAGAAGACTTTACGGGATGGCAGGTACTCGACAATGGCCGCCCCGTAGGGAAGGTCAGCGGGATGGAACCGATTCCCGGCAATCTCTGCATTTATGTCGGTGACACGATGATTCCCCTCCACGAGGACTTCATCCTCAGTTGCGATCCCGAGTCCAGAACTCTTGACTTGAATATCCCAGAAGGCCTGATACCGTAAATTGTGATGACAAATAGCCCCTGCATAAGTGTAGTGATAGTCTGTATGAACAGACTGGACAACCTCTACCCCTGCCTTGAAGGCTTGGAGAAACATTGCAGCGGCATACTCGAAACCCTTGTCGTAGCCTATCGTTTCAGCGAGGAGAACCTGGAAAAGGTGCGCAGAGACTTCCCTGAAGTCAGCTTCATCCCCAGCAATGAGACCAGGGGATTCTCCGAAAACAACAACCTGGCTCTCAAGAGAGTACGAGGCTCATACTGTTTCATACTCAATGACGACACCCTTATTTCCGAAGATGTCAGCGGCAAGTTGCTCGAGGACTTCTCCGTGCTTCCGGGGGATGCCGCAATCGTAAGTCCGCGCATACTCAACGCCGATGGCAGCCTCCAGCTCTGCGGCCGTCCCGACTACCCTCCATACAAGTACCTCCTCCAACAGTGGCACCTGTACCGGGAGCCTATCGACAACTGCAGCGGACGCACGCCGGATTTCACTGTTTCCGGACGTGGACTGTACTCCACCTGCAACATCACCGGAGCCGCTTTTCTCATAAGGACGGAAGTGTTCCGCGAACTCGGATGGTTTGACGAGCGCTACTTTTTCACCCCCGAGGACATTGCCCTTTCCACCCTTGCCCGCGAGCGCGGATTCGGGGTATATGTGGACAGCGCATGCAATCTGGTGCACAAGTGGAAGGCGACAGCATCCCGCATTGCACCTGCTGTGCGCCCGGCTGCGGTAAAAGGTTCCCTTATCTTTTTCGGGCGGAGTTCGGGAGCGGCACGTTTCCTGCTGAGCCTGGGTGTTTGGTGCGCCGAAAGCACCAAGCGCGTCAAGGCACGCCTGCGTCTGCTGCTACACCCGTGTCCGGAGAATGAATTCAAATACAAGGTTTTCAGAAACATCTCCCGATCCATCTTCTCGAAGATGAGCCCTAAGGAGCTGTTTATCAAATATATGGAAGAATTATGAGTGCAAAGGTTCTGGTAGTTGTGGTCACGTGGAACGCGATGCGATGGATTGACCGTTGCCTTGGAAGCGTTGCGGATTGCGGAGCAAATGCAGACGTGATGGTGGTGGACAACTCCTCCACCGACGGGACCCAGGCCCGAATACGGGAACGCTTTCCCCGGGTGATGCTGGTTGAGAGCGGTGGCAACCTTGGCTTCGGCGCCGCCAACAACATAGCTTTCAGGTATGCGCTGGAGCATAGGTACGATTACGTTTACCTGATGAACCAGGATGCGTGGATGGAGAAGAACTGTCTCTCGCGGCTGCTGGCTGCGGCGCGTGAGGAGTTTGCAGTGCTGAGCCCTGTGCAGAAATCCGCGAACGGAAAGCTGGACCCGCGCTTCAAGCGCAAATGCGGCAAGCGCCTCAAGATGATTAAGCACATTGCTGCCGACGATACCCTGGTGCTGAAGGTGCCTTTCGTGATGGCGGCGCATTGGCTCGTGGACCTGCGTGCATTGAAGACCATAGGGGGCTTCTCGCCTGCTTTCCCGCATTATGGGGAGGATGACAATTTCATAGACCGTATGCATTGGTGGGGGCTGGATTGCGGAATCGTACCGGCCGCATCTGCGGTACACGACAGGGCTGAAAGGAAAACCCCGCGCAGCAAGCGACTCGAGCTGAAGTGCATTTCTACCGTGGTGAAACTCTCGGATCCGGGGAACTGCTTCCCCCTGCGTATGTTGTGGGAACCCATAGCTCTGCTGGGTATGAGCGTGAAGAACTTTTCCCTGGTTCCGGCAAAATACATTCCTACTCTGGTGAAACGCTATCCCGAATTGAGGGAGAAACGAAAGGAATCCCGGAAAAAGGCGGCATTCCTGTAAGATTGGAATGTCATAAGAAAAAAAGGAAACAAAAGCGGGCCGATTATAGCCCGCTTTAATTCTATATTCGCAAATAGAAACGGACAATAATTGTTTAAGCTATGCACATCTTAACAAAATCACTGCTTGCCGCCTCCTGCGCTGCGCTTCTGCTATACACGGACGTCGATGCCGCCGGCAAGAAAGACAATAGAAGATCCATATCAGACACCAGTCTCGAGTGCTACTTCTCCCCCGTGAAGGGCAAGTTTGCCACTCCTGATGAGGAAGGATTCATACGGCGCTGGACCCTTCTCGAACCAATCAACAAGAAGGACAGCACCAATGCCAACACCGGAAGACGCAGCAGCGTGTTTCCGAATACCCTCTTCACTGACAGTTATCTCCGCGACCACTTTACCAGAGAGTATTTTCCCGGCCAGAACAGTGTCGTTCCGAAAGATGGAGAGAGGGTAAAAGTGGGTGAACAGATTCTCAGCTGGCACAGCTATGACAGCAACTTATACAATATCAAGCTCTTCCGCTTTGCAAGCAATCTCAAAACCGATGTCTATGGAGTACTCTTCTGGGGAGTATGCGTTATAAACTGTGACCGGGACATAGAGAATGTCAGGCTCTCGGCAGGATCCAATTCCGCTTCCATGTGGTGGCTCAACGGAGAAGAGGTGCTGCTGATGTCAGGCGACAGGCGTATGGTCCAGGATGACTGCGCGTCCAGGCGCCTCACTCTCAAAAAAGGCAGGAACATACTTCGCGTGGCCGTAATAAACGGCCCTGGCATGAGCGATTTCTGTGCCCGTTTCCTTGATGAAAACGGCGAACCTGTAAAGAACATCACCATCTCCACCAAATAAACATGCGAGCTGATATGAAAAAGACAATCTTGGCAGCTGCTCTTGCAGCCCTTGCATCATTGATGATTTCTAATAACGCCTATGCCCAGACAGGCAAGCCATACATTCACGACCCTTCTACCGTTATGTTATGTGACGGGAAGTATTATACCTTCGGAACAGGTGGTGGCGGACTCATCTCTTCTGACGGATGGAGTTGGGAAAGCGGTGCGGTGAGGCCAGGAGGCGGGGCAGCCCCGGATGCCATAAAGATAGGTGACCGCTACCTCATAGCCTATTCAGCTACAGGCGGAGGTCTTGGCGGCGGACACGCAGGCCGCGTGCTTACTATGTGGAACAAGACCCTTGATCCGAATTCCCCGGATTTTTCATATTCCGAGCCTATTGAAGTTGCCCATTCTGAAGTGGATGAGGACTGCGACGCAATAGATGCAGGGCTTCTTATGGGACCGGACGGAAGACTCTGGCTCACTTACGGAACTTATTTCGGACACATACGTCTCATTGAACTCGATCCTGAAACCGGAGCAAGGAAGGAGGGCAATGAGCCGATCAACATTGCTATTGACTGCGAAGCAACTACCCTCATGTACCGCAATGGATGGTACTATCTCCTTGGCACCCACGGAACCTGCTGCGACGGCACTAATTCTACCTATAACATAGTCGTTGGGCGTTCAAGGGAAGTAACGGGACCATATCTGGACAATGTGGGACGCGATATGATGAAAGGCGGTGGCAGGATGGTAGTTGCAGCAGGCAATAGGAAGACCGGAGCGGGCCACTTCGGACGCTATATTGAGGATGAGGGCGTGGAAAAGATGTCTTTCCACTGGGAAGCAGATTTTGACCGCAGCGGAAGGAGTGTACTCGCAATTCTCCCTCTCCTCTGGAAAAACGACTGGCCTTACGCAGGCGACCCTATCAAGGAAGCCAGCTACGAAATCGAGTCGGAGAGAAGGGGCTACGCCCTTGAACTTGCAGTGGACTTCGTGCGTATGCAGAACGGGATGCGAGGTTTCTGGTTCAACCAGGATGAGCCGGAAGTTGTAATCGAGAACCAGAAACTCGAAGAGGTCATTGACACCTGGCCGGAGGGAGACATAGACATCCGCATAGGTGACTATATGTTCCGTCCTCATCAGAGATGGACAATCACTGCCGTCCCGGAGGCTGGAGGATATCTCAGCGCACCATATTACAAGATTACCATCGAAGGAACCGAGAGGGCTCTTGCCGCTACCGCAGACAAGGAAGTTGTAGCAGTTCCCGAGTTCACAGGTGCACCGGAACAGCTTTGGAGAATCGAGCAGCTCACTGACGGCACTTACCGCATTATGCCTAAGGTAGTTCCGGGATGCAGCGAGCCTCTCTGCCTCATCTCAGTTGCAGACAGCACCCCATCCCTTGGCACTTATGACTTCGACAGCGACAATTCCAAATGGAACCTCCGCGACAGGTAGAAGTTATTAATTTACTGGGGTTCCACCCCAAACCCCGGCGCTGCGCGAAGCCATCGCACAAAAGCCAGCCCTGCATTCGCTCCGCGACCGCCTGATGGCGGGCGAAGTGCCAGGGCAAGGCGAGGCAAAGAGGTGCCGCAAGGGACGGCGTAGCCGAATTTGATTCGGGATTGGAAAAACGGTTTTATCCCGGTAATACATTCGGGGTTGTAACCGATTCTGAAAAAAGCGGAGCCGATGGCCCCGCCAGATTAATTTCAAATGAAGTACTGAACTTACTTCTCCAGCAGCGCAACCTTGTCAACACCTAATGTTGAGCATACAAGGTCTATGTCTACTCCGGAGGCAACCATTTTTCTTGCGGAATCTATAAGTCTCTGTTGAGCCTCCAACCTCTCCGCTTCGCGACCCTTTTCAAGACCTTCGGTCAGCCCTTCTTCGCGACCCTTCTCGATGCCCTTCGCCAGGGCTTTGTCCTCGGCGGTCTTGATGATGTTCC
>SFJB01000071.1 GCA_004555145.1 Bacteroidales bacterium
GCGTCTCGACTACTGCTTCACCCCTACTGCTGACGGCGATCCCGAAGCCGATACCGTACGCGCCAGCTACTCCTGCGACGGCGAGAGCTGGATTCCTGCCGGGGACTTCGCCCTCAAGATGCGTTTCTCCCTGGATTATTTCACGGGATACAGGACTGCACTCTACTGCTACACCTCCTCCGAGGATGGCGGGTACGCGGATTTCGACTTCTTCCATCAGGAAACTATACTATGAGAAGGGGGAGGCAAGTTTTTGAGTTTGAGCGGGATACGGGAGTCGGACCCGCCTCCTTGGCTTGGGAAGCCAATGCACTACCGATGTGCTAATCCCGCTTTTGAGATTCTTCCCGTGCAAATCTACGAAAATTTATGTAAATTTGAAAAATAAATAAACCACATACAAAATGTATTCTCTCGGAATTGACGTTGGTTCGTCTTCAGTAAAGGTTGCTCTGCTCGACATCGAGAGCGGAAAGTGCGTGTGTTCATCCACGAATCCCAAGGTAGAGGCCCCGATCATTGCAGAACGCAAGGGATGGGCCGAGCAGGACCCTCAGTCCTGGTGGAATTATCTCTGCGAAGGCGTCAAGGATATGGCTCGCGACCACGATATGTCCCAGGTCGCTGCAATAGGAATCTCATATCAGATGCACGGACTGGTGGCAATCGACAAGGATTGCAAGCCTGTGCGCAACTCCATAATATGGTGCGACTCCCGTGCCGTGGAAATAGGAGCCGCAGCCCTCGAAGGCATAGGCTACGAGAAGTGTATGTCCAGCCTTCTCAATTCTCCGGGCAATTTCACCGCTTCCAAGCTTGCCTGGGTGAAGAAGAACGAGCCTCAGGTATATGAAAGGATATGCAAATTCATGCTCCCGGGCGACTACATTGCCTATCTGCTTACGGGAGAGGTGACAACCACTGCCACGGGGCTCTCCGAAGGCATACTCTGGGATTTCAAGAACAACTCAAGGGCCGATTTCGTCGCAGAATACTACGGCATAGAGAAGGACAAGTTCTCCGATATAGTTCCTGCTGTGGGCATCCAGGCGCGCACTTCAAGGCAAGTCGAGGAGCTCCTCGGCATCCCTGAGGGCACCCCTGTCTCCTACAGGGCCGGCGACCAGCCGAACAATGCTTTCTCCCTGAACGTGCTCCGTCCGGGTGAGATTGCTGCCACCGGCGGCACCAGCGGTGTAGTGTACGGCGTGACTGAGCTCCCCAAGGCCGACCCTCAGTCCAGGGTTAACACCTTCCTGCACGTCACCGGTTCCGATGAGCCGAGGATGGGTGTGCTCCTGTGCATCAATGGCACCGGTATAATGAACTCCTGGGCTCACAAGAACGTCGCCTTCGATATGAGTTACCCTGAGATGAACGAGCTCGCCGCCACCGCCCCTGTGGGCTCCGACGGATTGCTCGTGCTCCCGTTCGGCAACGGTGCCGAGCGTGTGCTCGCCAACAGGAACGTGGGTGCCAAGCTCGCCGGAATCGACCTCGTGCGCCACTCCAGGGCACATATCCTCCGTGCGGTGCAGGAGGGAATCGCCTTCTCCTTCCGCTACGGCATAGATATAATGAAGGACCTCGGATTGCGTCCTAACGTCATCCGTGCAGGCAAGGCCAATATGTTCCTCAGCCCTCTGTTCCGCAGCACCCTCGCCACTCTGTGCGATGCCCGCATAGAGCTCTTCGACACTGACGGTTCCCTGGGTGCAGCCCGCGGCGCCGCCCTCGGAGCTGGAATTTACAAGAACGCCGACGAGGCCTTCGCTACCCTCGAGAGACTCGACGTCATCGAACCGGCCGCAAGCTGGAAGGATGCCCTCGAAGAGGCATACGCAAACTGGAAGGCCGAGGTTGAAAAATCAATCGCAGAAAAATAACAATCAACAATCACAATTTTCTACAAACTAATATGGCAAACAAAGAGTATTTCCCACAGTTGGGACAGATCAAGTTTGAGGGCGTTGAATCAAAGAACCCTCTTGCATTCCGTTATTACAATCCTGAGCAGGTAGTTGCCGGCAAGAAGATGAAGGACTGGTTCAAGTTCTCAATGGCATGGTGGCACACTCTCTGCGCTGAGGGAGCCGACCAGTTCGGCGGCGGCACCAAGACCTTCCCATGGAACCAGGGTGCGACTGCAATCGAAAGGGCAAAGAACAAGATGGATGCAGGCTTCGAGATCATGCAGAAGCTGGGCATAGAGTATTACTGCTTCCACGATGTGGATCTCGTGGACGAGGCACCATGCCCTGAGGAATACGAGGCCAATCTCAAGGAAATCGTTGCATACGCAAAGCAGAAGCAGGCCGAAACCGGCATCAAGCTCCTCTGGGGCACCGCCAACGTATTCGGCAACAAGCGCTATATGAACGGTGCATCCACCAACCCTGATTTCGACGTGGCTGCACGCGCAATGCTGCAGATCAAGAACGCCATCGACGCCACCATCGAGCTCGGCGGTGACTGCTACGTGTTCTGGGGTGGACGTGAGGGCTATATGAGCCTCCTCAACACCGATATGAAGCGCGAGAAGGAGCACATGGCCACCATGCTCAGAATGGCACGCGACTATGCCCGCGCCAAGGGCTTCAAGGGCACCTTCCTCATCGAGCCTAAGCCGATGGAGCCTTCAAAGCATCAGTATGACGTTGACACTGAGACCGTTATCGGCTTCCTCCGCGCCAACGGACTCGACAAGGACTTCAAGGTAAACATCGAGGTTAACCACGCCACCCTCGCCGGCCACACCTTCGAGCACGAGCTCCAGTGCGCTACCGACGCCGGCATGCTCGGCTCCATCGATGCCAACCGCGGTGATGCACAGAACGGCTGGGATACCGACCAGTTCCCTATCGACATCTATGAGCTCGCCCAGGCTATGATGGTCATCATCAAGAACGGCGGACTTGTGGGAGGCACCAACTTCGACGCCAAGACCCGCCGCAACTCCACCGACCTCGAGGACATCTTCATCGCTCACGTAAGTGCAATGGACATTATGGCCCGCGCACTCCTCGTAGCCGCTGACCTCCTTGAGAAGTCTCCTATCCCTGCAATGATCAAGGAGCGCTACGCTTCCTATGACAGCGGTCTCGGAAAGGACTTCGAGGACGGCAAGCTCACCCTCGAACAGGTTGCCGACTATGCCCGCAAGAACGGAGAGCCTAAGCTCACCAGCGGCAAGCAGGAGCTCTACGAGGCTATCGTAAATATGTACATCTAGTCTCCGGACCTATGCAGGAAAAAGGTTCCAAAACTTATCTGTTCGGCATTGTCCTGGTGGCTGTGCTCGGCGGTCTGCTCTTCGGATACGACACCGCCGTGATATCAGGTGCTGAGAGAGGTCTTCAGGCATTCTTCATGGGTGCCGAGGACTTCTCCTATACCAGCTTCCTGCACGGCATCACTTCCTCCAGCGCCCTGTTGGGCTGCATCATAGGAAGTGCCATTTCCGGATTCATGGCCGGCAGGTTCGGCCGCAAGAAGAGCCTCTTCGTTGCAGGTATCTGTTTCTTCCTCAGCGCTGCGGGCTCCTATTATCCGGAATTCCTTTTCTTCTCCAAGGGAGAGCCTTCCTTCCAGCTCTGGATCGCCTTCAACCTCTACAGGGTGCTCGGCGGCATAGGCGTGGGTATAGCTTCCGCCATCTGCCCTATGTACATTGCCGAGGTCGCTCCTGCTGACAAGCGCGGTTCCCTGGTATCCTGGAACCAGTTCGCCATCATCTTTGGCCAGCTCGTGGTGTACTTCGTGAACCTCGTGATTCTCGGAGACCACATCGCTCCAAAGATGGAATCCATGGCAGAGGGCATCAACCGCATCATCAATGCGGAGGAGCTGCTTACTGACGGCAACTGGAGCGTAACCACAGGATGGAGACTCATGTTCGGTTCCGAATGCGTGCCTGCAGCCCTCTTCACCCTCCTCATACTGCTCGTGCCAGAGACCCCTCGCTACCTGGCGATGGTGGGCAAGGACGACAAGGCGCTCTCAGTGCTTAGCAAGATCAACGGTGCGGAAGCCGCCAAGGCCACCCTCGCCGAGATCAAGAACACCGTGAGCGAGAAGAAGGAGAAGCTGCTCGCCTATGGAGCGCTGGTGATATTCGTCGGCATCATGCTGAGCGTATTCCAGCAGATCGTAGGCATCAATGCCGTGCTCTACTATGCTCCGCGCATCTTCGAATCCATGGGAATGGGCAACCCTATGACACAGACCGTGCTCATGGGAATCGTGAACATCACCTTCACCCTCGTTGCCATCTTCACCGTGGAGAAGCTCGGCCGCAAGCCGCTGCTCATCACCGGTTCGCTCGGCATGGCTCTCGGCGCCCTGGGCGTTGCCCTCGCCGCAGTGCTCCCGGGTCTCCCTGGCATCGTGGGCGTAATCAGCATTATGGTGTACTCGGCTTCCTTTATGTTCAGCTGGGGCCCGATATGCTGGGTGCTCATCTCTGAAATCTTCCCTAACACTATCCGCGGTGCCGCTGTGGCTATTGCAGTGGCCTTCCAGTGGATCTCCAACTTCGTTGTCAGCTCGACCTTCGTGCCGATGTACGACTGGAGCCCTGCATTCACATACGGCCTTTACTGCGTGATGTGCGTGCTCGCCGCTCTCTTCGTCTGGAAGCTCGTGCCTGAGACCAAGGGCAAGACCCTTGAGGATATGACCGCGCTCTGGAGAAACAGGAACAAAAAGTAACTTTCCCCTTAAGTTCCCAACACGAGATAGCGTTAGTTGGTCATAGTATTACCACAAGGTCCCGCAGGCGTTCGCTGGCGGGACCTATTTTATTGGGGCTCCGCCCCAAACCCTTCTGTACTGGGGTTCCACCCCAAGCCCCGGCGCCCCTCAAGCCCTTTCCAACTTTGCTGCGCAAAGTCACGGGCCGGGGCGGTCCGCTGATGCGGACTTCTAGTACCGGGACCCAAGCGTGGTAATACGCGAAGCTATCGCACGGGCCAAACCCTGCTTTCGCTCCGCGGCCGCCTGATGGCGGGTGAGGTGCCGGGTACAAGCGAGGCGATTTGCGGGCGGAGGCGAGGGCCATCGCGCAGGACACCGGGCTCAGGCCTGGGCAAGGGCTCAGGCTAACCCCGAACAGCCCTTCGTGAAATTCACCTGCGCACGACCACTATTGATTATCAAGAAGTTACACCCTCTGAACTGCGCAGGTGAGCACAATTTGCCTCCACCTGCAACACTCTAAAAAGTTAATATATTGATATTTAATTGGTTAGCAAAACGGGATGTTGCAGGTGAATTTCACGAAGCCCAAGCGTGGCGATTCATGGTCAAAGGTGCGAACGACGGCTTAGCAAGGTTGCAAGCAAGGCTGCCCCGGTGCGCTAAGCGCAGGGCTGACAGGTCAGGGCATGCATGGCACCCGCGCCTGAGAGCGGGCCTGCGGGCTCAGAAAGCCGAGATTTAATCCCGGGAGGGCCCTGGAATGTGGTGCAGAAGGGGTGTTTGGGCTCAGGAATGCCAAAATTGATCCCGCGAGGCCGTCAGGAAATGGCTGAGGGCTCAGATTGACTGAATTTGAGCCCGTGAAGGCTGCCCGAGACTGGTTGAGAGGGGCAAACGGGATTGAAATCGCTGATTCTGAGCCAGAGTGCGATGCCTGGAAGGTCCTGCGGGCTCGGAAATGGCGTTTTTGCTCCCAGAATGGCCTAGAAAGGGGCTGCGGAAGGGTAGTTTTGGCTCAGAACCTGCGAAATTGATCCCGAGAGGCCCTCGGAAGGGTCGAATGGGATTGAAAATGCCGATTTTGCTCCCGGAAGGGCCCTGGAATGTGGTACGGAAGGGGTGTTTGGGCTCAGGAATGCCAAAATTGATCCCGTGAGGCCATCTGGAAATGCCTGCGGGCTCAGAATGATTGATTTTGATCCCGGGATGGCCTTAAAATGGGGTGCAGAAGGGGAGTTTGGGCTCAGGAATGCCAAAATTGAGCCCGGGAGGCCACTGGGAAGGGCTTTGAGGATCAGAATGACTGATTTTGATCCCCGAAGGGGCCTGGCGGGGTAGGTGCAGAGGGCTAAATGGGATCAAAAATGCCGAATATGCTCCCGAGCGAGAAGTTCAAGGCAGCGCAGGGGAGGAGTTTGAGCAGGGGAGGAGTTTGAGCAGGGGAGGAGTTTGAGTACAAGCCGGGACTCAGCGCCCAGGGCCTTCCATATCCTGGAGGTGGAGCTCGAGGGCGCGGGTGGAGATGAGGAGTTCAGCGACCGAGAGGCAGAGCGAGGCAATGAGCAGGAGCAGTGCCACCCCGAAGCAGAGCACGGCTACGGTGCGCAAGTCAATGAAGGTCAAGAACATCGACACCACGCACAGAAGCAGACTGCTGATGCACAGGAGCTGCATCAGACGTGTGAGGTTCAACCTCTTGCGCAGGTTGCTGATCTGCGCCGCCGTGACTTCCGAGCGCCTGGCGACATACTCGTCCTTGAGTTTGCGCACGAGAGTGGCGTAGGAGAGGAAACGGTTGGTGTATGCGAGCATAATGAGCGACACCGCCGAGAACAGCAGGGTAGGGGTGACCAGACTGAACTGGTCCATTATTGCAGTGAGCCTTTCCATATAACACAAGTTTTGCGATTATATAATTCTTTGTTAATTAAGGCCTTGTGCAGGTTTACCAAGCTTTGGCTCACTGCGGCCAAAGTTTAGCCTCTGCGCGGCTCTCATTGTGGCCCATGCTCGGGCTACCGCCCTTCGAAAATCTGCTTCACCTGATGGTAGCTTTCCAGATTGCCAATGTCGTAGCGCGGGCCGGGCATTTCCCATGCGTGGACTGGAGCGTGGGTGCAGAGCCAGGCGATGAGGCTTCCGGGAGCATCAATGCCGCAGCCCTCTTCAATGGCTTTGTCGATAAGTGCGAGGTCCGACCTGGTGAAATAGTAGAACGGAGGGCAGCACCAGTGGCTCTTCGGTTCAGAAGGCTTCTCCACGAGGGAGAGCACGCGGTCGCTCTCATCCACTTCAGCCACGCCGCATTTGCGCAGCCTTGCAGGGTCCGGCTCGCTGTAGCGCATAATGCAGGCGGTGCCCTTCTCCTGCCCGTAGCGAAGGAAGTCTTTCAGGCTGAAAGACAGCAGGTTGTCTCCCGCCATCACAAACAACTCATCGTCGATTCCCCGGGACTTGATGCCAAGGGATATGTCCATCACCGCGCCGAGCCGGGACTCGTTGGTCTCGGAACCGTCGTCCACGAGGGCTATCTTATCGCGCAGAGGGTGAGCCGCGATCCACTCCCCGAATATGGATGCGAACTTGTGGTTGGAGACCACCACGTATCCGTCCACCAGGCCGGAGCCCTCGATGTCCCCGATGAGGTGGTCAAGTATGGCCTTCCCTCCCACCTCGAGAAGGGGCTTCGGGAAGTTTTCGGTCAATGAGCGCCATGCAGCAACCCTTGAACCCCGCGCCGCTGAAACGGCCGCCGTAGATACCGTCCGTGCGCGTCATGATCTCGTAGAGCGCGATCTGCTCCGGTGCACCCGACTCCCAATTGTGGATACTGCTCCACCCCGATTCGAAGGAGAGTTTGCCGTACGCCTCGATGTCCCCGCGGCGCCAGGCTTCGGCACCCTTTTCCACGCGCTCGAACTCGGTGTACCAGTGCTCGCAGCGGCGTGCCCAGTTCACCGGAAGGCGGTCCTTGTACTGCTCGTACACCTCGCGGGGTACGTTTCTCGCCATCGCCTCGTTGAACTTGCCGTACTCCATCCCGGCAAAGGCCTGGAGTGCGTACACTCCCGAACGGAGCTCGTCCACGCGCATATTGTATTTCGAGCCGACCAGGCTGTGCTCGAGCCCGGAGTAGAAGATTGCGATTTTGTACGGTTTCATTTTCCCGCTGCGCGGAATGAGCTCGTAGCTCCCGTCGCGCGTGTCGAGGTAGAGAAGCTGATCCTTGCGGCTCAGCACCTCGCAGCTCTGGTCGAGCTTGCCCACGCTGACCCCGACATAGTTCAGCTCGGCATCGTAGGCAACGTCTATAATCTCCTGAGGCTTAAGCTTCAAGCCGTTTACGGCACAGAGGGCTCCGAGGAAGGAGATGATTACGGCTGCGGATGAGGAAAGGCCTCCGATCGGCAGCGACCCCTCGATGACTCCGCATAGTCCGACCTCAAGCCTGTATTTCCGGCGCAGGGCGATGGTGGCTCCGCGAAGGTAGTCGGCCCAGTCGTTCTGCTTCTGTCCGGGGACTGAGTCGATGTGCCACTGGGCCCTCTTAGGGAACTGGAGGGAGACCATCTCGATGACTCCGTTCTATTTGGGAGCATAGGCTATGTGTATGCCTTTGTCTATGGCAAAACCTGTAATCTTGCCGAGGTTGTGGTCGGAATGTGCGCCGATGGGGCAGATTCTGTATGGGCAGAAGGAAAGCGCTTCGGGCTCCCTTCCGTAAATCTGGCTGAATTTCTGTTCGCAGAGCATAGTCGGGTTATTGATTGCACAAATTTAACAATTATTCCTGAGTTTGCTATTATCCGCAGAATTTCCGCTTTGCCGGCAGGCAGCGTCATCTTTTTGATTATCTGGGCTCGCCTCTGCTTTTCGCCAGCCGTTATCCGCAATCGGGTGATTTTGTCCGCTGGCTGATGTCTATTCCGAACAGGTATGTTCACTTCGGGGATTTTGACCTTGCCGGGATACACATCTATCTGAGCGAGTTCCGTAAGTATCTGAATCCTTCCCGCTGCGAGTATTTCATTCCTGAAAATGATTGAATAGCTTAAAAGCCACCGTTCAGGAATGCTCGGGTCTGGACATAACTGGGCTCGTAGTAGGCGCCGGTGTTATAATCATTTATGACATCGCAGACAGGGGAGTAATATACTTTATTGATTATTGACAGTAAATCGTCCGTGTCGTTGAGAGACTCTATCAATCGGGCATACACCTTGCCCATCTGTGTGGGAGAAGGAAATTTATCGGTGTATTCAGGATTGACTTTCGTGACATGGACATTTCCACTCTTCATATTGTACCGGTCTATCCACTCGTCCTTAACTTGCTTAGGGTTCAGGCAATGATTCGTTTGGGCCCATATTTCTCTTTCCTTTCTGCCTCTAGCCATAACCTTATACGTATATTTCTGGGACTGCCCCGAACTGACCATTCTTGTATGACTTGCGTATTGACGATAATTTATTCAGTCCTTTAAAGTCT
>SFJB01000072.1 GCA_004555145.1 Bacteroidales bacterium
CACAGCTTCAGCTTCAACGGCATCATCAACGTGGCCGGGAATCCCGAGTTGCGGGAAAGGGTCGCAAGCGGAGACTACTTCACCTGGGGGTGTCCCTGCTGCGGAGCCAGGAACCTGGTCGCAGGGCAGACCTGCCTTTACCACGATGCCGAGGAGAAGCTCATCATAGTCCTGGCGCCTGTCGGATTGAAGATGGAGCAGCTTCCCCAGGGCTACACCTGCAGGCTCGTGGACAGCGTGGGGCAGTTGATGGAGAAAGTCAAGATCTTCTCGGCAGGACTGGATGACGTAATCGTCGAGTTGTGCAAGTACATCACCCGCGGCGAACTCAAGAAGGATGTGGACCTCAAGTTCGTGGGCACCGGAGGTCCGGACGGCGAGCTCACGTTTACCTACCCGCAGGACGGGGATATGCAGATGCTGGTGGTGGGGTTCAACGTGTACGAGGACTGCGCCGGAATAGTGTCACGCAGCCCAGAGATCCGATCCGCAGCCAGTGGACCGGTGCGCGTGGACAAGGAGTGGATAGGACAATTCTTCGCATAAACATTCAAACATATACCAAAATGAGCAGTACAGCAAATGCGGGGCGCATAGCCTTTGTGGACTACATCAGGGTAGCAGCCTGTTTCCTTGTGATGCTCGTGCACGCGAGCGAGAATTTTTATGGCGCCGACTCATCTGGGCTCGCCGGCAACATGTCTATGCTGGCGAACGAGAGCAACCGCTTCTGGGTGGCATTTTACGACGGATTCGTGGGCAGGGTCTGCGTGCCGCTGTTCATGATTGTGTCCGCCTTCCTGCTAGTGCCTATGAAACCGGGGACCAGCATGGGCGCGTTCTACAAAAAACGCTTCACCCGCATCCTGCCGCCTATGATATGCTTCATGCTGCTGTACACCTTCCTGCCGCTGTTGTGGGGCGGGATGAGCCCCGAGCAATCGTGGGCCGACTTCAAGATGCTGCCGTTCAACTTCCCGTCCATGGCAGGGCATCTGTGGTTTATGTACCCGCTCATCAGCCTATACCTCATCATTCCTGTGGTGTCGCCCTGGCTCGAGAGGGCTTCCGCGAAGGAAGAGCTCGGCTTCCTGGGCATTTTCGGGGTGTCGACCCTGATTCCGTGGATTCACCGCTTCATCACCCCCGAACTCTGGGGCGAGTGCTTCTGGAACGGCTTCACCATGCTCTGGTACTTCTCCGGATACCTGGGATACCTGGTAATGGCCCACTACATACGCTACCATCTCCACTGGGAGCGTCGCAAACGCGCCATCACCGGGGCCGCGTGCTTCCTGGTCGGCGCCGCCTTCACGGGCTGGTCATTCTGGTATATGGGTACGCCTGGCAAACTCATCGAGACTCCTCTGCTAGAGTGGTCCTGGGAATTCTGCACCCCTAACGTGCTCCTTGCTTCCTTCGGCGCTTTCCTGCTCTTCTCCTGCATAGAGCGCAAGAGCGCGCCGGCTGCGGTCAGCGGCATTGCCAAGTTGAGCTTCGGGATGTACCTGATGCACATGTTCTTCCTCGCGCCTATTGCCAAGCTGTTCATAGGGGGCTCGGCAGCGGAGCCGCTGGTGCCTGTGTACCTCGCAATTCCTTGCATCGCGCTGTGCACCTTCATCTGTTGCGTCCTCACCACCAAGCTCATCTCCCTCATCCCCGGCAGCAAATGGATTGTCGGTTGCTAGTAATTGGCAGAAAATGACTAACTTTGGGTGTTTAACGATTCGGCGCCATGAATATCAACGACACTTCTTTCCTCTGCGGCTATTTTTCAATGGATGGGAAAATGGCGGCGGACATCGCCAAGGGTAAATCTCCGGAGTGCCTGCGGGAATGGATTCCTTTGGAGTACTCCGAGCAACAGACCAGTCTCCTCTCCAACTTTTACTACCCCGAATTTGTAGAGTTCTGCACGAGGGTGAGACAGATGTACCGTTTACCGGTGGACAAGCTTGCAAGCATAGCTCTGGGAGAGGAAGAGCGATGCAGTTTCCGGGTCGTTGACATCAGGACCGGCTTGTACCCCTATGGCATTGTATTGTTCTCAATTCACATAGAATTCACTGATACAGACGCAGATACCGTTTTAGCAGCCCTTGCCCGCCTGCGCAATTGCTGCTTCTATGAGAACGCCGGAATGGATGAATTCCTATCCTCGTGCATTGACCCGCTGAAGCGGCTCTATTGTGGACTTGGACGTGTTCAGGACACTCCGGACACGAACAGCCTCGTGGAGAACGGCAACAAATTCAAGCTCTTCCATATAGTCGAGTCCGAGGATCTCTCCGACGAGTTCCTCTATTCCTGCGCAAGCCTGAGCCGATACCAGCCTGACGGGCCGATGTCCGCCAGCCGGGAATATTTCGAGAAGACCATAGCCGGGCACCGTCTCAACATATTCAACAACTGGAAGGCGCTTATGCTTTTGGATACTGTCACTTTTTGCGCCAAGAACCTTAGCACCTTCACCAAAGACATCTGGGTGAATGACTATTTCTGGATGATCTATCAGTATGAGCTTTATCGCAAGACCTATCTTTACCGTCAGAACCTGCTGTTCCGCAGCCGAAAGGAGAGTCCGGAGGTGCTGCACGAACAGCTCAAGTGTTTCGAACGCAAATATTCGTTCAGCAGCGTAAGCTACAACTTCCTTCCCAACGACGTGGACAAGGCCATGGAGAACGGACTTGGAACTTTGAATGTGGAGAGGGACGTGTACCATGTCATAGACCAGGAAGTGGAGTCCAAGAGCGCCGAGAGGGAATCCCGCAGCAATATGTTTCTGACTTTCCTTACCTGCGTGGCATCCCTTTCCGCCGTATGGGACATAAGCTGCATGGTTGATGCAATGATCAACTACGAAGTCGCATTCCATTATTCCACATTAGGATACAGAGCCGTTGCATCGGTGCTGATATTCATCATTCTCCTGGTACTTCTGATAACCCGCCTCAAGAAAAAATGATGCTGCCACACACCCTATCCCATCCTTACGCCCAGTTCCAGAAGCACCGCAAAGCCGGGGAATGGTCCAGGGCAGCGAATTATTTGCTGGACTTCTTTGAAGCCGGAGTGCAGTATGTGTCTATAGTCCTGCTGGGAATGTTGAGGGACGAAGTCCTGGCAACTGGGAATTCCTGCGGAGAGAACACCAAAAAGGTCGTGGCGAAAATTGACGGCAAGAGACCTCTTTCCATGGGAGACTGGTGCAATGATATCCTGCCTCCTCTGGTGAAGGAGATTGCGGCGGTGATGCCGGATCATCCTCTGAGCATATCCCTGTCCGGAGTGGTGGGGAAGAAGCGCAACATATTCCTCGGTTCCAAGGCGGAGAAAAGCATAGTGCAGGTGAGAAACGAGTACAAGGGCCACAGCACCACCCTTTCGGAAACCATCTACGCGGAGGTAGTGGAGATGCTGCTGCCAAGGGCGGAAGAATGGATTGCCGCTCTCCGGCCGCTCGAAGGCTATGTGCCGGAGAATCTTGAGCCTTTGGTCCGACACGATGCAAAAGGCCACGAATACGTATTCCAGTCGCTCAAAGAGGAAGCCGTGTCCTTTATATCGGTGGATGAGGATGCGCTCACATATATAGGCGAAGAGTTCAACGAGGCATTCGATGCCTGGATGCAGGTGCTGGTGCCTTCCTTCGACATTTCCAAGGACCTGAACTGGTCGGAGTATGTTTCAGTGACTCACGGAGTTTCAGCCGGATACCTGGACCGCATCTATGCCCAGAAGAAATACAACAGGGAGCTGTTCGTGGACAGGGAAGCCCTGAACGGGGCCTGGTCCGATTTCCTGGCTTCCGACAAGAGCGTTTTTCCTCTGCTTGGAGAGGCCGGGCAGGGCAAGACCAACCAACTCTGCCACTGGACGGAAGCCTTGTGCGAGTCGGGTGAGGCTGTGATGATTTTTGCCGGCGCCGATTTTGCGGACATCAGTCTGAGCGACCAGCTGAGGGAGGTCTTCGGCCTCTCCCGGCGCAAGCCGTTAAACCGTCTGACTGACCATATGCACAAGGTGGCCGTCGAATCCGGTCACAATGTCCATATCTTTTTCGACGCCATCAACGAGTGCATTGCATATCCCGGGCTGGAAAGTGCCGGTGACGGACCTTTGATGCTTTTCAAGGAAATCTGCTCCATCTTCGCAAAGCCCGAATACACTCACTTCAAGCTCCTTTTCACCTGCCGCAACTTCACCTGGCACCAGAACCTGGTACCTCAACTCAAGCTTATGGACTCGTCTATGTTCTACGGCAGGGGTATGGAAGATGAACTCTCCGTGAGGGGCTTTTCCGACAGCGAGGTGCAGAAGGCCTACGATATCTACGGCGAGCTCTATCAGATGGAAACCCGCTTCGAGGACCTGCGCCGCAATTGTGTGTTACGCCTCAAGGACCCTCTGCTGCTCAAACTTGCCTGCACCAACTACCTGGGCAAGAAACTCCCGACCGACAATGCCGAGTATTGTTCCATTGCAATGTGGGACAGGATGATGGACGACATTTCCCGCTCCTACGCCGGCCGTCGCCAGAAGGAGATTATAATGCGGGTCGGAGCCTGGATGCTCAGGTCCTACGAAGGCGGCACGGCCTGCGACTCCATTTCTGCCAGCCGCCTCAAGACCGCCTATTCTTCAGCCGAGGATCCCCTTCACGGCATCGCATCGCTCATGTTCAAGCGGGACGGCATCAGCATAGCCTTTGCAGAGCTGCTCAACAAGCCTGAGCGTCCTATAATGAGGATGATGGACAACGAGAAGATCCAGTTTATCTATGAGCGTTTCCTGGAATATGTAATGGCCAGGGCCTATTATGAACGGGAATCCGCCCGGGGCAGAATTTCCGCTTCCGGGATTTTCCATACCATGTCCACGGCCGCCCTCAACGAAGTGTTTATGGAAACCCTTTCCTCTGTGCTCGTGATGGATTACCTCCACAGCGGAAATGCCGACACGATTGTCGAATTGCTGAATGACCACGGGGACGATTTTCTTGTGATGTCTCTGGTCTCGGACGTGATGAACCTGCTCGTCAACGAGAATTACGAGAAACAGCTCTTCGGCATCGAAAGGCGTCTGCTTTCCGCCACCGATGAGCAGACAGTGTCACAGGTGAAGGAATACAACGGCGTTTGCGCCAAGATCAGTGCGAACAAGGCCGATTCCGACGTGATTGCCGCCCACCGGAGGCTCTCCCTTGCCCTCAAGCCGCATATTCGCAGGCGGCAGCTTGCATCAGCCACCCTGATGAACGGAATCTTCCTCTCCGACTTCCACAACGAGTCCCTGTACGAAGAGGACCCGTTCTCGCTGTTCAGCCTGATCATGGACGAGAGCATCAATGAAGTCAGGGACAACAGCTGTATGCTGGTATATTACCTTTACGGCAAGACACATACCTCCAGCTACGCTCCTTTGCGCAGGAATGTCACCGAGCAGATTGTGGACTGGATGATAGACACGGCAATCTCGCCATCCCTCGTGCGTACGGTAGCCGTGGGGAACCTGCGTTCGCGTGCGATCACCCTGCTGGAAGCAGCCGTGCGTATGGAGGTGCTTATGATGATTGACACCTTGCTTGCGGGTGGGGACAGGGCCAAAATTCTGGAATATCTGGAAGACATACGCAGAATTTTCAGCCATTTCACCTTCAAATACAGGCTACTGAAAGTCCTTATGCCTTTCTTCGACTGGATTATGCGCCGCCAGTTCACCTTCCAGTCCGCCTATGTGAACAACGTCATCGAGTACCAGACTTTCTGGGATCCGGCAGTAACCGCAGCTGAACGGGAAGAAGGGCGTTGGAGCAGGACGGATTTCAGGGATATGGCTCAGTTCATAAGCCAGTACTCCAAATACTACTCCCCGGATGCGGACTGCAAAGCATCAGATGCCCCGGACGTCAGTCCTTATATCGACCGTATCCTCCTGGCATACAAGACAGGTGACAGCCTGAGCTATTTCGTGCTGGAGCGCATCCTAGTCATATTGGCGGTCTGCGACTGGGAGTCCGTGAAACCGGTGTTGGAGCACCTGCGATACGACGGCTACGACAAGACGGAGTGGTTCGACTACACCCAGATGTCAGTCATCTACAGCCTGTACCAGATGGGAATGAAGATGGAGCTGCTTCCGGACTTTGTCTGGGAGATGATGGAAGAATGGTGCGTGGACTGGACCAGACGGTGCAGAGGCTATTTCAAAGGCCGCAACAGCGCCGTGGCGAACTCTATGGGGCTCTATAAGAGAAACGTAATGACCTGGTACGCAATGGTTTATGCCCATAGGCACGGAGATACCGCAGACCCGGAAGGAAGGAGCGTCCCGGCGTTCAGGCAGCTTATAGAAGAGGCCCTGCGCGACAGGGACAGGGAATTGCTCATACACCTGATCAACAATATTTCGGAGCTGATTTCGGATTCAGGCTACGTAAACACGGCGCTGGACCTGTTGAAAATGGTGATGGAGGGAATACCGGACAAGCAGGTCCTGGACAGCTTCGCAATAAGGGAGACAGAGAGGTATCCTGATACGTCAGAGGACATAATAGCATTGATAGGCAAGGCTTTGACCACAGCCAAGAACTATTTCCCGAGGGAGGTCAACCAGTTCTTGAAGAAGGACGTGCAGGCCCTGACCTTCCCTGGACTGGCTCATTACAAGGATGAAATTTTGAGTTTCAATCCAGGCGGCGAACGCCTTTCGGACCTGTTCACGCATAAATTCGGCAATTTTGTCATCTGGGCACTCATACACGAGAAGGTGATTGACGAGGTGGCATCGGAAATTCTGGAGGCTGCGGCCACCTCCAAGGATTGTGTGAAATGGTTCGACAAGAGCGTACGCATAGTGTTCCGTTGGACTTTTAATGTGGATTTATGAAAAGGTTTTTGCTTGCATTGATGGCTGCTGCCGTATTTGCGACCGGCAATGCACAAACATCAGCTAATATGAAAGTTGTTGCACACAGGGGCGGAGCCCTGATTGGAAATGAAAACACGCTTTCAGCATTTGAAAGCGGCATTCGCGCGGGTGCGGACTATATTGAACTGGATGTCCATCTCACCGCGGACTCGGTGGTCGTGGTATGTCACGACCCCACGTTGAACCGCACTACTGACCGCAAGGGCAGAATCTGCGATCTTACGCTCGAACAGTTCAAGCAGGCGCGAGCCTTGGACCGGAAAACAGGCAAGGCGACCGACGAGACCCTTCCCACCCTGGCCGAGGCACTGGACCTGATAAAAGGCAGGGCCGGGGTCCTGCTTGAAATCAAGAAGTACCGCAAGGGAAGGTACGATGGCATAGAGAAGAAAGTGCTGGAACTGATTGAAGAAAGGGGTATGCACGACGATGTGATCTGCCAGTCTTTCGACGACGAGGTAATAGAAAGAATACACAGCCTCGACCCTTCAGTCAGGGTGGAAAAATTGATTTTCTGCACTTTGCCTTTCGGGCTTTGCTTTGACGGAGGCATACGCAGGTTCTCGTTTGAAAAGTACTCCTGGTGTTCTTCCGTCAATGTCTATTACAAGTTTGCTTCCGACAGATTCATTCGCAAATGCCACAGTGCCGGACTGGAGGTAAAGGTTTGGACAGTGGATGAGGTCAAGGATCTGAACCCGGAGGTCGATGCCGTGATAACCAACCGCCCGGACCTTTTCCGCACCGGAGTTTCCATTAATGTGCCGGACATGAAATAATCCGGGCGCGACAAGGAGGAGTCAAAGTCCAACCTTCTGCAAATATCTCAGCAACTCGATATTGTTGCTTACGCCAAGCTTGCGGTACAGGTTGTTTTTGTGGACCCCTACCGTCTGGGGGCTTATCTTCAGAATACTGGCAATTTCCTTGTTCATCAGTCCCTGACCGGCGAGATGCGCAATTTCAAGTTCTCTTGGCGTAAGTTTTATCAGCGGCAGCTGCAGGTCTTCGGACATTATCTTCTCCACTTCGTCCGCATTCGATTTGCCATCTACCGAGGAGCGCGCAATTGCAAGCAATTTGTCTCTCTGAATCAGCGCTCTTGTCAAATCCGCTTCTCTTTTTCTGAGCATATAAGTGCGGCGTGTCAGCATAATCAGCATAGCTGCAAAGAGGAGCAGCAGTGCCAGCAATACAACTATCCAGATGCCTCGACGGCACATTATTTTGCATTGCCGCTGCGCTTCATACTTCTTCTTTATCTGAGTAATGCGATTTTCTGCGCTCTGCTTCATATAGAGTTGTGTATAATATGCACATAACCCGTGACTCTCCTCAGCGCCCTGCAGGTCACCAACAATGCACTGCAGCTGTGTAAGATGGTCATATACCTGAAAGAGAGTGAGGTAATCCGTCCGAGAGGCCTCCTTGATGACGCTGTTGCAATAGTCGATGGCTTCCCGGTAACGCTCGCCCTGTCTGTAATATCTGATATGAACAGAGATATTGGGAGAGACAACGCCCGGATATTTTGCAAGAAGCGAATCCCCCACAGCAATAAAATCCCCTGCGCGTTCATAAATGTCAAAATCCAAATCACTGCCGTTCCAGCGGTTCATATTAATAAGAATGTCTGCAGAGACATAGTATGCCTGTGCGGTTTCGGCGTTATAATCATACTCTTTGGCAATTGCAATGGCCTGCTGCAGGTATTTCAACCCCTCCTCGTTACGGTTGTTAGCCTCGCTTATACAAGCATAATTGCACAACTTGCCCTTTAGCAGCAGCACCTGACAGCGCTGGAGCGGCAAATTGGAGGATATGGCAAGGTTATGCGCCTCTTCTGCATAGACCCAACTTAACGAGTCCTCCTTATTCCTCATTGCAATATTTGCCGCCAGGCACAGACCTGCTGCCTTGAGGCTATCTTCGCCGCAGCGGCCAGCCTTGTCAATGACCTCTATAGCGGCTGACATGGCTTCTGACAGATTACGTATCTCAAAATCGGCTTTAGCCCGATTAAGGCATTGCTCTATGGAGCTCCCGCTTTCGGAGCAGCCGGCAAGCAAGATAAACATTGCCAAGCCTGATACGCTCAGAATCCTTCCTAAAATAGCTTTCATACGGCAAATGTAAATAATTTCAATAAACTTCAATCTAAATATACATTTATAGTCCTAAATATTGTATTTATTGCGGCGTCTTTAAATATTTGATTTATAGGTATCTCAGATAGCATTT
>SFJB01000073.1 GCA_004555145.1 Bacteroidales bacterium
AACGTGCAGAGTGGTCAAGCTGACCTGGGCTTTCTGGACTTCGCGGGAGCAGGCACGGCCGTAGTGGACTATGCCCAGAACAGCATCAGTTTCAACACGGCGAAACCCGTGTTCGGGGATTCCGCTTTCAACGGCAGACTCAGACTGGGAGCAGGGTCCTTCGGGACTTGGAACCCGCGCCTGGGACTCGCCTACCGCTTCTCCGACAGAATGAGCCTCAGCGCCCAGCTTGCTTATGACAGGAGCAAGGGCAATTTCAGTTACGGAGAAGGGCAGACCAGAACCAACGCCGACCTCAGCCAGCTCAAGGCCGGAGCCGACCTCTTCGGAGTGCTCAACAAAGGCGAGTGGCACGCGAAAGCCTATTACAACAAGGCTGAACGAGGCATTCCGGGATCCACCACCTACCCCTCCGATGACCGTCAGAAGGATGAGAATTACTTTCTCCAGGGCAGCCTGAGGAAAAGCTTCAACAGTCTCTATACCCTGAACCTCAGTGCCAAGGCAGCCCGGGACGATATGTACTACCATTCATCCTGGGGTGACAACTACTATAGGCAGAGCGAGTTCCAGCTCAACTCCACCCACCGCTTGCACCTCAGCGGAATCCTATCAGCAACCCTCGGGCTCTCAGCTAATTACGACAAGCTCTCTTCCGACAGCTATACAGCTTCCCGCACCAGCGTATTCAGTTCCGCCGGACTTACCCTCCGCACTTCACGCATAAAGGCGGACCTTATTCTGGACTACGACATCTGGGCGGATGCCGGCCAAAAGACCCGCAGCGCCCTCTCCCCTTCATTCGACCTGAGATACGAACTCGGCAGAAGCCTTTCACTTGTCGGCTTCGCCCGAAGGGCATACAGGGTACCTGTGTTCAACGAACTCTACTACGTGGGTTTCGGCAACCCTGAACTCAAGCCGGAGGATGCCTTCCTCAGCGACCTTGGACTCGAGTGGCATCCTGCCGCACTGGACGGCCTGGAGTATGGAGCCAAATTTGACCTTTTCTACAACCTCCTGAAAGACAAGATAATATCCGCCCCGTCAGAGGAAGACCCGAATATATGGTATCCATACAATGTGGGTAAGGTGGAAGCCCTTGGCACCGACCTTTCCCTTTTCGTGGGCAAACAGGAACGCGTGTGGATGTGGAGGCTGGACGCAAAGTACTCCTGGCAGAATGCCGTGGACATCTCCGAAGGTAGCTACAACTACGGACTGCAGGTGCCATACATTGCCCGGCACAGTGCCGTGCTCAGCGCTCAGGCAGGATACCGGAGCTGGAAAGCCAGGCTCAACTGGAAGCTACGCAGCGGACGAAGGGATTCCTACGGCGAGCTTCCTTCCTGGAACAGTCTCGACCTGGACCTGAGCAGGGGCTTCTCCTTCGGGAAGCGTTGCGGTCTGGAAGTGGTGCTCAGCGCAAGGAACCTTACTGACTGCCGTTACGAGGCTGTGCGCTACTATCCTGTGCCCGGGAGGTCATTCATAGCCGGAGTCGAATTCAAGTTCTAGGAAACACTATATGGTATTAAGTCTTCTGTATGTGGTTCTTTCGGGAATCGCCCTGCCCGTAGGGGGTATTCAGATGCAATATTTGTGGCGTAACCAGCTCGGGGATGTGTATTCCCTCGGGCTGGGCTCCGCCGCCTGTCTAGGAGCCGCTGCGGCCACGATGTCCGGCTGGTGCTCGCTGACCGTAGGTTCTTTCATCTGCACCCTCTTATGCACCCTTGTGTGCTTTCTCGTGACCATGAGGGTCTCTACTCAGAACCTCATCACCTTCGGAATCATCTTCGGCACCTTCATCGGTTCCCTGGGTACCATAGTGGTGACCAACGCCCCCAGCCCGGAGCTTTTGAAGCAGTATTATCTCTGGGGTGCCGCGAATTTCAGGATGGAAGGGGTAACCGGAGGGGACATCATCTTCTCTCTGGCACTTTTTGCAGTCGGCATTGCCTGTGCCCTGCTTGACCACAGGAAACTGACTGCCCATTTCAAGGGGGAGATCGAGCTTTCAAAAATGCATAAGGCAATGAGCCTGCTGATGATAATGTTCCTGGTGACATCCGCCGTGAGCATATGCGGTCCCATAGGTTTCATCTCCCTGGGCGTACCCAATCTGAGCAGGACCGTATGCAAAAGCATGGACATCAGGAAGCACTACCTCATCTCCTCGGCCATGGGCATAGGCCTGCTCCTGATCACCTTCCTTGTGACCGAGTACGTGAGCTTCGGAATTTACCTCCCTATCAGCGCCACAATGGCTATCATAGCTCTACCGCTCACCACCCTGCTTTTCCTCAAGCCACGAAAAAGAATTTAAAATTTTTTCAAATAACCCTTTCCACTTTTTCTGAACTTGTATTATCTTTGTGGCCCGTTATGGATACAAAGTACATATTCGTTACGGGCGGAGTGGCATCTTCACTCGGCAAAGGCATAATCGCCGCATCTTTGGCGAAGCTTCTTCAAGCTCGCGGACTCAGAGTCACCATCCAGAAGTTCGACCCCTACATCAACATCGACCCCGGCACGCTCAATCCTTATGAGCACGGCGAGTGTTACGTCACCGATGACGGGGCTGAAACCGACCTCGACCTCGGTCATTATGAGCGTTTCCTGGGCATACGCACGTCCAAGGCAAACAACGTCACGACCGGAAAAATCTACAACACCGTCATTACCAAAGAGCGCGAAGGAGCCTACCTCGGCAAGACCGTGCAGATTGTTCCGCACATCACAGACGAGATCAAGCGCCGTATGCTCCTGCTCGGCAAAAGTGGCGAATATGATGTCATCATAACGGAAATCGGAGGCACAGTGGGAGATATGGAATCCCAGCCCTTCGTGGAAGCCGTGCGCCAGCTCCAGTGGGAACTTCCGGAGGAGGACTGTATGGCCATTCACCTCACCCTGGTACCTTACCTCAGCGCCGCCAAGGAGCTCAAGACCAAGCCTACGCAGCATTCGGTGCAAATGCTCCAGCAGGCCGGAGTGCAGCCGGACGTGATCGTATGCCGCACCGAGCACCCTCTCAGCCCGGAACTGAGGAAGAAGGTTGCCCTGTTCTGCAACGTGAAACCGGGCCACGTCATCCAGTCCATAGATGCTTGGAGCATATACCAGGTGCCGCTCAACATGCACGAGGAGCACCTCGACGAACTGGTGGTACGCCACCTGGAGATCGAGAACTTCTCCCAGCCTGAGATGAGCGGATGGAAGGACTTCCTCGAACGTCTGCGCAAGCCGGAGAACGAGGTTGACATAGCCCTTGTGGGCAAGTACGTCGAGCTCCAGGATGCATACAAGTCCATACTGGAATCATTTGTCCACGCCGGCGCGGCCAACAGGTGCAAGGTCAGGGTACACACCGTGCACAGCGAGCACCTCGACGAAGGCAACGTGGACAAGGTACTGGGAGGTATGGACGGAGTGCTGGTGGCGCCCGGATTCGGCGAACGCGGACTGGAGGGCAAGGTTGTGGCAATCAGGTACGCACGCGAGAAGGGTCTGCCTTTCTTCGGGATATGCCTCGGCATGCAGATGTGCGTGGTAGAGTATGCACGCAACGTGCTGGGCTACAAGGATGCCGCATCCACCGAAGTGCGACCTGAAACCACCCATCCTGTTATCTGCCTGATGGAGGACCAGAAATCCACCAGCATCAAGGGAGGCACAATGCGGCTGGGTGCCTACGAGTGCCGCCTGCTCAAGGATTCCCTCGCCAGCAGGATTTACGGCAGCGAACTCATCTCCGAACGCCACCGTCACCGCTACGAATTCAATTCCGAATACCTCGACGAGTTCGAAAAGGCCGGACTTAAGGCCAGCGGCCGCAATCCCCAGACCGGACTCGTGGAAGTCGTTGAACTTCCGTCACATCCCTTCTTCATTGGCGTGCAGTTCCACCCAGAGTACAAGAGTACCCCGGAGCACCCGCAGCCAATTTTCACAGCCTTCATAAAGGCTGCGATGGAGCATAGGAACAAATGAAAAGCAACAAATTGAACAAGGGTCTGTACGCACTCGCCTTCGGCACCCTCGGCTTCGGTATCACCGAATACGTGATGATGGGAATACTTCCCGACATCGCTGCCGACCTTGCAATTTCCATCCCTCAGGCGGGACATCTGATTTCGGTATATGCCCTTGGCGTATGCATAGGCGCTCCGCTCGCCGTGCTCGTATCCCGCGGACGCGGACTCAGGACCATACTTGTGGGTCTTATATGCATACAGTTGCTGGGAGGGATCATCACCACCCTCGCTCCAAACTACTATGTGGCGCTGGCATCCCGATTCATCTCCGGATTGCCGCATGGAGCCTTTTTTGGCGTAGGCAGCATAGTGGCGGAACGGCTCTCCGACAAGAACCACTCGACTACCGCAGTATCCATTATGGTGATGGGTATGACGGTCGCGAACCTGCTCGGAGTACCGCTGGGAACGCTGCTGGGAGAAACGCTGAGCTGGAGGGTGATCTTCGCCTTCTCAACACTTTGGAGCGCGCTCACCATCTTCTTCATATTCAAGTGGATACCTGTGCTCCCGGCACTTCCGGACAAGGGTGTGAAGGCTCAGTTCGCCTTTCTTGCCAAGCCTGAACCCTGGCTCATCCTGGCTGTGACCATGGCCGGGAACGGTGGGATTTTCTGCTACTACAGCTACGTGAGTCCTATGATGACCGGGGTCGCCGGCTTCCCTGGCGATGCCATGACCCTTATTATGGTGCTTTGTGGTGGCGGAATGTGCCTGGGCAATTATCTGGGAGGACGGCTCTCGGACAGATACAGCCCTACCAGGGTGATTCTGACAACCCAGCTGATGATGTTCTCCGCGCTGGTGATTCTCTTTTTCGTAGCCGGAATCAAGTTGCCCGCATTGCTGATGACCGTGCTCTGCTGCGCCGGACTCTTTGCCGTGTCCTCGCCACAGCAGCACCTCATAATCAACCACGCTCCCGGCGGGGAGATGATGGGCGGAGCGATGATACAGATCGCCTTCAACCTGGGGAATGCCTTAGGGGCGTATTTCGGCGGACTGCCTATCGATTCCGGTGCAGGCGTGCGCTATTCCGCCTTAATCGGCGCCGCCTTTATCCTAATCGGCCTGTTCTTCGCCGTACTCCTGCTCCGCAGACTTGAGCCTTCCCGCTAATGCCACCCGTGCGCCTGCGCTCAAGGTGCTCACCACTACCTGACATGCGAGCTACGCATCAGCGAGGGCATGCGAGCATCGCTTCGGCGAGGGCCTGGAGAGCGGCGCGGTCAGTGTCCTGCATACGGCTGCGTATTGTGACTATAGGTTCCACGATCTCAACGCCCTTGAGCTCGCCGGCCATTTCCTTCATAAGGCGTCCTGCCACCGGAGCCCAGGAGCCATTTTCAATGATGCCTATACGCCTGTTACTCAAGCACTTCGCCTGGAGCAGATGCAGGTAATTGTACATAGGTGTGAACAGGCCTGCGTCGTACGAGCACGCCGCCAGCACAAGCTTCGAGCAACGGAATGCCTCAGCAAGGTTCTCCGAAAAATCGCTGCGGCACAAGTCCACGAGCCTTGCTTCTGCTCCAGCGGACTTGATCATTGCCTCCAGTTCTCGTGCTGCCGCCATCGTGCCTCCGTGGATGGATGCACAAGCTATGAGTACGCAATCCTCCTGAGGCTTGCAAGCTGCCCAGGCTGCGTAGAGCTCGATGTATTTTTCGGCATCAGCGTCGATAATCGGGCCGTGAAGCGCGCGTATTGACTTAATTTCCAGATTTTTAGCCTTATTGAGTAAACTTGTTACAGGTCCGCCGTACTTACCTACGATGTTGAAATAGTAGCGCCCTGCTTCTCCCTGCCAGTCGCCGTATTCGGAAGCGTAGAATCCGCATCTGGACAAGGCACCGAAGCGTCCGAATGCGTCGGCGCTGTACAGCGCCTTTTCCGCCGCGTCGTAGGAAACCATCACCTCCGGCCAATGGACCATAGGTGCGCTGAAGAACTGGAGGCTGTGATTGCCGAGTTCGAGGATTTCACCTTCCTTCATTGCCCTTGTACGGCCAGCGAAATTGTCGTTGCAGAACTGCGGGAGCATCTGAATGGCCTTTGCACCGGCTACCAGCTGCATCTGAGGGAAGCGTTCCATCGCCCAGCTGATTAGCCCGGAGTGGTCCGGCTCGAGGTGGTGGATTACGAGATAATCCGGAGAATCAGTGCCGCCGAATGCCGCTTCAATCTCTGCCTTCCACTCCTCACCCTTGCGCGCGTCAACGGTGTCGAGCACAGCAGTCTTCGAGTCGCGTATGATGTATGAATTGTAGGATATGCCTTCCGGCACCTTGTACTGGCTTTCGAAGAGATCAATACTGAGGTCATCCACGCCAATATATATCGAATCTTGAGATATCTTCTTCATAAACAGGTCCCTTAATTGAATTATGTCTGCAAAGATACGCAGGTCCGAGGAATTTTCAATATATTTGCGGAAATACTTGATTTAAGTGTCAGCTTGAGTTGACCGTAAAGCCTATGACAAGGAGAAAGATAAAACACAGCCGCCAGGTGGAAGCCCGCAAGGCTTTGCCCTATGCCTGCTGCAAGAATTGCGGAACCAGGCTCGAAGGCCCTTATTGCCACAATTGCGGGCAGTATGCCCTGGACCTAAACCAGTCGATGTGGAGCTTCGTGAAGGAGTATTTCTCCAATGCCTACCAGATGGACAGACGCCTCTGGCCTACGCTGAAGCTGTTGTTCTCCCGCCCTGGGGCCTTGACTCAGGAGTTTATGGCCGGGAAGGTAAATTCCTATGTTCACCCTCTGAAAATGAATATGTTCCTGCTTGTCGTCGTGGTGCTGGTGTTTCTTATGAGCGCAGGACTGTTCGGAAAGCCGGAACTTGGCACCAGCGGCGACGTGAATGCGGACAAGGTGATGCGCCTCCTGGAGACAATCAAGGGAGCGGTCCGCAGCTATATGCCTTTGCTGATATTGCTGATGAGCCCTTTCCTGGGGTTCGCGGTGAAACTCCTTAACAGAAAGACCGGCAAGCCCTATATGGAGCATTTCGTCTTTGCCCTCCACTACAACGCTTTCCTGGAAATTGTCCTGATGCTATACCTGCCTTTGGACCGTTTCTGCCATTTCAAGGGCATAGGAGCCATCTTTGCTGTGCTCATTATGGTCTATCTGACCCTTGCCCAGAGGCGCGTGTACGGTTCATCCTGGCCAAAGTCTGTCATGAAGTCAGCCATTGTCAACTTCATCTACTTTATGACCCTGATTGTCGCAATAGTGCTGATTCTGACCATGGTCGTTATGGCAAATGCTGAAGTGTTCAACATGGAATAACACCCCGGCGGCGACCCGGGTGATGTTCAGCGGGCGGTGCCACAGCGGCGCTCAGGATCCCACTGGTCGCGGTGTCGGGGTTCAGGCTCACGAGTCCGAAGGGACGGCTCGCGGAGTTGAAGAAGAACCAGCGCGACTTGTGGGTATCTATGAAAGGGTTTACTTTGTCAACGAGAGCTCCGGCAAAAAGTTCGGCACTTGCAAAAATCAGGCACAGCAGTGTCAGAATGTGGCGTTTCATGATTGGTCATTATTGTTGGGAATACAAGTATACGATAAAATGCGTATATTTGTTACGAATTAATCAAAGGGGTGCCCGGGCTGTCCGGGCTGAGATTATACCCTCAAAACCTGATGCAGACAATACTGACGTAGGGATTGAGTCTCACCACGCCGATGCTCTCGGCGACCCCCATTTTGTTAAACATAATTTATTACAACACAATGGGTTATCAAGCATTTGACCAGTATGCATCCGAATACGATGCCTGGTTTCTGGAAAACACCAACGTCCTGGAAACGGAACTCCGTCTGGTCGCCTCCTGCCTCAAGAATTCCGGCAGGATACTCTCCATCGGCTGCGGCAGCGGCCTTTTCGAAAAGCTCCTGGCAGACCGCTACGGCATACGTATCACCCACGGCATAGAGCCGGCAGAAGGAATGGCTGCGATAGCCAGGAAGCGCGGTTTCGACGTGGAAATCAACACGGCAGAGGAAGCCGACTACGGCACTGAGTGCTACGACACGGTCCTTTTCAACGGCTGCCCTTGCTATATGCAGGACCTGGGAGCAGCTCTGCGCAAGGCAATGCAGGCCCTGACCCCGGGAGGCAAGGTGGTCGTCATTGACGTACCAAAGGAAAGTCCTTACGGACTCATATATAACCTCGCTCTTGCAGTGGGCACATGGGACCACCCTCTGCTCGAAGGATGCAAACCCAAGGATCCGTATCCGATAGAACTGGTGAAGCAGGCAGCGTGGCGCACCACCAAAGAGAAGTCTGACATCATCAAGAGCTGCGGTTACGTGAACCTCCAGTATTCGCAGACCCTGACCCTCGACCCTCACTATTCATACACCGCCATAGAAGACCCGATTGAAGGTTACGACAGGGGGTCCTACGTGGCCATCTGCGCGCAGAAACCTGCCGCCGTATGCGGGAAGAAATGGAGCGAAAGGGCCTGGGAGGCAGTACAGGGCATAATGGAAGACATTCACAGGCACCCATTCCTGCAGGAAATGGCAGCCGGCACCCTGCCTTCAGAGAAGTTCGTGACTTACCTCGAACAGGACAAGATCTATATCAAGAATTACTCCGAGGAAATGCTTGCTCTAGCGAAAATGTTGCCTCAGAGCCGTTTGCAGAGCCTTTTCGAGGAGTTTGCGCGCGAAGGAATTGCAGCCGAGGAAGCCCTCCACAAGAGCCTGAGCGAGCAGTTCGGACGCCCGGACGGAGTCGTCACCCCGCTCGAAGGCACCAGTGAATATATGAGCCACACCCGCCAGTTCTTCGAGAAGCCGGACCTCGCCCTCGCGATGGCGGCAATGCTCCCATGCATGTGGGTGTACAACGAGGTCGGCAAATACATAATCAGCATTGAGAAGGGCGGCGAAAGCAACCCTTACCACGACTGGATCAGTTGCTACTCCTCGCCGCTGATGGATGAGGGAGTGGAGAACAGCATACTTCTTGCAGACGAATT
>SFJB01000002.1 GCA_004555145.1 Bacteroidales bacterium
GACTCTCGAGTATATGAAGAAGTATAATATCACGAAGTTATATCCCGGACACTATATGGGAAGCAACTGCGAGACCCAGCAGCGCTTGGCCGATATGCTTCAGATGAGCCGTGACGTGCTCGACGGCAAACTTGCTGGCGAGAAGAACCCTCAGGGTATGTTGGGACTCAACAATGTACTTTCTATGCATGGAGTCCGCATCAACTACGCTGACAGCGCATTGAAGTAAAGCTGATAATGTCGAACGCTAGTAAATGAATAATTACCGAAATAACTTTGGGCTCCGAAAAGCTGTCAGCCCGACAATCCTGCTTCTGGTTTTGCTGTTCCTCGTATCTTGCAACGACGTGAAGATACGTAATATGACTGTTGAATACAACAGAGAGCCCATTGGGGTGGATGTGATGCACCCTCGCTTCGGTTGGCAGATGCACAGTAGCAGAAAGGGTGCAGCGCAGATGGACTATCGAATATCGGTGAGTGATGAAAATGGGCGTCTTGTCTGGGATTCGGGCATCGTGAAAGACGGTAATTCCCTGGGTATTCTTTACGAAGGCGATGAATTGCAACCGCGTACACGCTACAATTGGGGACTTACCATTACGGACGAGAGAGGCAAGACTCATAGCTCTACAAGTTGGTTTGAAACCTCACTAATGAGCAGTTCGGACTCGGATGAAGCATGGCACGGGGCAAAGTGGATAGGCGGAGATGAGACGGCACTTCCTTTTGAAGCACAGTACCTGTCGGTCTTCCGCCTTCAATTCTCACTTTCTTCCGATGGCCCTGCAACTTTTATGTATGGAGCCAATGACGAGAGGCTGGAAGAAGGGTCATACATAGGTCTGGAATTCAGGGAAAGACAATTGATAGTGTCACGTAGGAATTATCCCGGCGAAGATGCGGAGTTCCGCTTCGAACTTCCTGCATCCTCAGGCCTGAGAAATGTGGAGCTGACTTCAGTGAGCGGACTGACAAATATATGGGTGAATGGTAGTCCTGTGGTGCGGGACCTCAACCTTAACCCTGTCGGGCGGGGTGGAGACTATACGGCATATCCCGAACTTTGCGATCTTGGATTCTCCTCGCCGGAGGGCGTAAATGCACATTTTTCCAAGCTCGAGGTGCAGAATTACCGCCTTCCGCGCCACACCCTGGCCAGGGTTGAAGATGTAAGCGTATGCGGCCAGACCCGTATGGTTGAACTGCCCCGTACCGGGCTCACGCAGCTAAGACGCAGTTTCCGCAGCGACAAAGAGATCAGGAAAGCCCGTATATACGCTACCGCGAGGGGCGTGTATGACCTTTATCTTAACGGGGACAGGGTAAGCGAGGACTACCTTGCCCCAGGGCTCACTCAATACGAAAAGACGCATTTCTATCAGGTATATGACGTAAGCGGCTTAATTAAAGCGGGAGATAATGAGTTGGGCGCAGTACTTGCTGAGGGGTGGTGGAGTGGAGCTGTCTCTTTCTCTCCTGACAATTGGAACTATTGGGGAGACCGTCAAGCCCTCCTTGCCCAGCTGGTACTAACCTATGAAGACGGGACAGAGGAGTTCATTGTGTCAGATAAGGATTGGGAATGGTCCAATAATGGGCCATACCGTTACGGCAGCATTTTCCAGGGAGAGATATACGATGCCAGACTTGAGGGCTCCGGTGACTGGAAAAATGCGAGGGAAGTGCCCCTGGAGGACATTATTTCCCATGAGCGTCCCGGTGGTGGCTTCGTAACCTGGCCTGCTACGGATGATTATTCCTCTTATCGCCTGGTTGCCCAGGAAGGATTGCCAGTGAGAGAGTTCAAGCGTATAAGTGCCATATCTGTGAAGGAGGTGCGCCCGGGAACTTATATCTATGATATGGGACAGAATATGCCAGGAGTAGTGCATCTTACCTTCAGAAATCTCAATCCGGGAACGAGGGTCAAAATCCGCTACGCAGAGGTGCTTTATCCCGAACTCCCGGAATATGGTGACAAGGCCGGTGAAATGATGCTCGAGAATCTTCGCTCGGCAATGGTCCAGGATATCTATATCGCCTCCGGAGGGGTGGAAAGATACCAGCCACGTTTTACTTACCACGGATATCAATATGTTGAGATTGAAGGTGTTGACCATCCTCTCCCGTTGAAGGATGTCGAAGGGGTGGTACTTTCTACAATCGACAGGATCAGCTTCGATTACAAGAGTGACAATGCCTTGCTGAACCGTTTTGTGGAGAATGTGAAGTGGTCCTCCCTTGCCAATATCTTTTCCGTGCCTACGGATTGCCCTCAGCGTAATGAACGTATGGGATGGAGCGGAGACCTTTCGGTTTTTTGCCCTGCGATGAGTTACATCTTTGATGGAACTACCTTCCTCCGCAGACACCTGACTGCAATACGGGACAATACTTCCGAAGCCGGAATCTACCCTGCCATCGCTCCAATAGGCGGAGGCTTCGGAGGTCCGCTATGGGAAAGTGTCGGTATTATAATGCCTTGGCAAAATTATCTGCAATATGGCGATGTGGATGCTCTGCGTTCCCATTATCCTTCTATGGTGAAGTATCTGGATCGGGTTCTGGAAAACTATATAGACCCCGTTGACGGTCATTATTGCGGCCAAACAGGCTGGGGTGGACTGGGTGACTGGCTGGGCTTCGAAGTCCAGAAGAATGAAAACAGTCTCATTTTTGACTGCTATCTGGTGTATGAACTTGAACTGATGGGCAAAATGTCCGCAGCCTTGGGAGAAGACAGCAGCAGATGGGAGCGTGCCCGGGAAGTCCGCAAGGCGTATATAGCGGATCATTATTTCAACGAGGATGGTTTATCCCGTCGTCTGGACGGAAGTCTTGTAGACACTCAGACTTCGTATGTGCTGCCGTTGGCGTTTGACGTGTTGGATGACGCGCTCAAATCCAAGGTACTTCAGCAACTCGTCCGCGTTGCAGAAAGACCGGGTGCAAGCGATGATGGCAAATACTATCCGGAATATTCGCTGATGACAGGCTTTATCGGCACACCTTGGATTACTTATGCCCTGTCCGAGAATGGCAGGGCGGATCTTGCATACAAAATGCTGCTGAACAATACCTTCCCGTCCTGGCTGTATCCTGTGACTCAGGGAGCAACAACTATATGGGAACGCTTGAATTCCCTAACTGCCGAAGACGGCTTTGGCGGTAACAATTCAATGAATTCGTTCAACCATTATGCCTTCGGCTCAGTGCTTGATTGGATGATGGAGCGCTCTCTGGGCATTGATCAGGATGAATCCTCCCCGGGATTCCACCATTTTTATCTGAGGCCGGTCCCGGATCCGAGCGGTGGCCTGAAAGAGGCATCCGGTTGGTATGATTCCCCTTATGGACGTATATGCAGCAGTTGGAAGCGCTCCGGAAACAAGCTGCGTTATAAGTTCACCGTGCCTGCGAATACCACGGCAACCCTGATCCTGCCCGGGGAGGATCCACGTGAACTCGTGGCGGGGGAATACGAATTCGGCACGAAATTCTGATTGGGCCCGAATCAGGGGCCTATGAATCCAGCTTGAGGACTGCCATGAATGCGCTTTGAGGCACTTGCACAGTGCCGATCTGGCGCATTCTTTTTTTGCCTTCCTTCTGCTTCTCGAGCAGCTTGCGCTTGCGGGTCACGTCGCCGCCGTAGCACTTGGCCGTCACGTCCTTGCGCACCTGCTTCACGGTCTCGCGGGCGATTATCTTTGCCCCGATTGCCGCCTGCACCGGAATGTCGAACTGCTGCCTCGGGATGAGGTCCTTGAGTTTCACGCACATCTTCCTTCCGAATTCGTAAGCGTTATCCTCGTGGATGAGGGTGGAAAGCGCATCCGCCGGCTCGCCGTTGAGCAGAATGTCGAGGCGCACCAATTTGGAAGGGCGGTAATCCTTGATGTGATAGTCGAACGACGCATAACCCTTGGATATGGTCTTGAGCTTGTCGTAGAAATCGAACACGATCTCGGACAGCGGCATATCGTAGGTGAGCTCCACGCGCTCGGCGGTAATGTAATGCTGCCCTATGAGCGTGCCGCGGCGATCTATGCAGAGTTTCATTATTGGGCCGAAGAACTCCGACTTGGAGATGATCTGAGCGCGTATGTACGGCTCTTCGATGTGGTCGATCAGGGTAGGGGACGGAAGCCCGGAAGGGTTGTGCACGTCGATCACGTCGCCCTGGGTCGTGTACACTTTGTAGGAAACGTTCGGCACGGTGGTGATCACGTCCATGTCGAATTCACGGAACAGACGCTCCTGCACGATCTCGAGATGCAGCAATCCCAGGAATCCGCAACGGAAACCTGAACCCAGCGCGAGCGAGCTCTCGGGCTCGTACACGAAGGACGCGTCGTTGAGCTGGAATTTCTCCAGCACGCTGCGCAACTCCTCGAACTTGTCGGCCTGGACAGGGTACATGCCCGCGAATACCATAGGCTTCACCTCCTCGAAGCCGGCAATAGCTTCGGTACAAGGTCTGGCAAGCTGGGTGATGGTGTCACCAACCTTCACCTCGGCGGCACTTTTGATGCCGGTAATCACGTAACCCACATCCCCGCATCCGACCTCCGCCGAAGGCACCAGCTTCATCTTGAGGTGACCTACTTCCTCGACCTCGTATTCCATACCGGTCGCGAAGAACTTCACCTTGTCGCCCTTGCGTATGGAGCCGTTCTTGATCTTGAAATATGCAATCACGCCCCGGAAAGAGTTGAATACCGAGTCGAAGATCAAGGCCTGCAGCGGTGCTTCCGGGTCACCTTCGGGCGCCGGGATGCGCTCCACGATGGCATCCAGAATAGGTGGCACACCCTCTCCGGTGCGCGCTGACACCTTGAACACGTCTTCGGGCTTGCATCCTATAAGGTCGCATATCTCGTCCGTCACAACTTCCACCTGCGCGGAGTCCATATCTATCTTATTGAGTACCGGGATGATCTCCAGACCGTGGTCTATCGCCATATAAAGGTTGGAGATGGTCTGGGCCTGCACGCCCTGGGATGCGTCCACGACCAGCAGGGCTCCCTCACAGGATGCTATTGACCTGGATACCTCGTAGGAAAAGTCCACGTGGCCCGGAGTGTCGATGAGGTTGAGTTTGTAGTCCTGACCCTTGTACCTGTGGATCATCTGGATGGCGTGGCTCTTGATGGTGATGCCCTTCTCCTTCTCCAAATCCATATCGTCGAGGACCTGGTTTTCCATATCTCTGGCTCCCAGAGTGCTGGTAAGCTCGATAAGCCTGTCGGCAAGGGTGGACTTGCCGTGGTCTATGTGCGCAATTATGCAAAAATTACGGATGCTGTTCATTTCCATATCGAATGCAAAGATAACTTATTTTTTTGCTATATTTGCACCTCACGTGTGGACATATAAATATAACCAATAAGATATGGCAACAATTGAAGAGCTTAAAAAGATTTCCTCACAGGTGCGCAGGGACATCGTCAGGATGGTTACTGCAGCCAAATCAGGTCACCCGGGAGGATCTCTTGGTATCACTGACGTGATGACCGCCCTCTATTTTGATGAGATGAAGCATAATCCGGACACCTGGGCCCGCGACGGCAAGGGACAGGACGTTTTCATCATCTCTGCCGGACACCTTGCTCCGGTTTACTACTCAGTCCTTGCACGCTCGGGCTATTTCCCTATAAGTGAGCTTGGAACCCTTCGCAAATTCGGAAGCCGCCTTCAGGGCCACCCTTGCGTGACCGATGGTCTTCCGGGAGTCTTCAAGCCTTCGGGATCCCTTGGACAGGGCCTTTCCGTGGCAGCCGGCATAGCCCTCGGCAAGAAGATGGACGGAGACGACACGCGGGTATTCTGCCTCTGCGGAGACGGAGAGAGCGAAGAAGGCCAGATTTGGGAAGCCGGTATGTGGGCAGTTCACCACAAGGTGGACAATCTCGTGGCCTTCACCGACTGGAACGGCCAGCAGATTGACGGTCCTACTACCACCATCACCGGAATTGAAGACCTCAGCGAGAAGTGGGGCGCTTTCGGATGGGATGTCATCATAGCTGACGGTCACGATTTCGAGAGCATACTTGACGCGTTTAAGGTCGCCCGCAAGGCGGACGGCAAGCCGAAGATGATACTCTTCAAGACCGAAATGGGTCACGGAGTGGATTTTATGGCAGGAACCCACGAGTGGCACGGCAAGGCTCCTTCAGCAGAGCAGTGCGAGGCCGCATTGAAGCAGTTACCTGAAACTTTAGGAGATTATTAGTATGAAGAAATATATAGATACTGGCAAAATCGATACCCGTAGCGGTTTCGGTGAAGGTCTTGCGATTGCAGGACGCGAAGACGAAAGGGTGCTTGCTCTCACGGCAGACCTCAAGGGCTCTCTTAAAATGGGTGCTTTTGCAAAGGCATTCCCCGAGAGGTTCATCCAGTGCGGTATCGCTGAGTCCAATATGGTAGGCGTGGCTGCAGGACTTGCAATCACAGGAAAGGTGCCGTTCATCGGCTCTTTCGCCGAGTTTGTTACAGGCCGCGTGTATGACCAGCTCCGTCAGGAGGTCGCTTACGGCCACACAAATGTGAAGATTGCTTCTTCCCACGCTGGCATTACCCTCGGTGAGGATGGCGCCACCCACCAGACTATGGAGGACGTTGCCCTTATGCGCGCTCTCCCGGGAATGGTCGTCCTCGTCCCTTGCGACTACAACCAGACCAAGAACGCCACCATCGCAGCCGCCAAGTATGTGGGCCCCGTTTACCTCCGTTTCGGCCGTCCTTCAGTGCCGAACTTCACCCCTGCCGATGAGCCGTTTGAAATCGGCAAGGTTTACAATCTCAACGAAGGCAAGGATGTGACCATCATCACAAACGGTCACCTCGTATGGGAGGCCCTGCTCGCCGCCGAAGCTCTCGAGTCAGAAGGCATCAGCGCCGAGGTGCTCAATGTGGCCACAGTCAAGCCTCTTGACGAGAAGGCTATCATCGATTCAGTCGCCAAGACCGGTTGCGCAGTTGTCGCTGAAGAGCACAATATGGCAGGTGGTCTGGGTGAGGCTGTCGCCGGTGTGCTTGCCGCCAATGCTCCGGCTCCGCTCGTATTCGTGAACGGTGCCGACCGCTTCGGCCAGTCAGGCACTCCTGCTGAGCTGATGAAGGCTTACGGCCTCGATGCCGCCCATCTCGCAGAAGCTGCAAAGAAGGCAATTTCCCGCAAGTAATTTAGGGAACATATAAAAAAGGGCTGGTCAAACAACCGGCCCTTTTCATGTTATGGAGTTGGAATTACTCGCGTATTGCTGCGATGCCAGGAAGCTCCTTGCCTTCAAGGGCCTCAAGCATGGCGCCACCACCGGTGGATACGTAGCTTACCTTGTTGGCGTAACCCATCTGGGTAACGGCTGCAACTGAGTCGCCGCCTCCTACGAGGGAGTATGCTCCGTTTGCAGTAGCCTCGGCAAGGTCTTCGGCAATCTGGAGAGTACCCTTGGCAAAAGTAGGCATCTCGAATACTCCGACAGGACCGTTCCAGAGTATGGTCTTGGAGCCGAGGATGACCTTCTTCCAGGTAGCGAGGGACTCGCCGGCGGCATCCATACCCTCCCATCCCTCAGGAATGTCGTTGGAAGGAACGCACTTGGTATTGGCATCGTTGCTGAAGTTGTCAGCGATGACGGTCTCGGTGGAGAGGTAGATGTTCACGCCCTTCTCCTTGGCCTTGGCAAGGATTTCCAGAGCCTGAGGCATAAGCTCGTCCTCGTGGAGGGAGTTGCCTATCTTTCCACCCTGGGCCTTGATGAAGGTGTATCCCATTCCGCCGCCGATGATAAGGTTGTCAACCTTGTCGAGCATATTCTCGAGCACTGCAAGCTTTGAGGAAACCTTGGAACCACCGATGATGGCGGTGAAAGGATGCTGGGCATTCTTGAGTACGTTGTCGATGGCCTTGATCTCACCTTCCATCAGGTAGCCGAACATCTTGTCATTAGGGAAGTACTTGGCGATGAGGGCGGTGGAAGCGTGAGCGCGGTGAGCGGTACCGAAAGCGTCGTTGATGTAGCAGTCGGCATAGGATGCGAGGGTCTTCACGAACTCCTTCTGGCTTTCCTTTACGGCTGCCTTGGCTGCCTTCTTCTCCTCGTCACTTGCATCCTCTGCGAGTCCGCGAGGCTTGCCTTCCTCTTCAGCATAGAAGCGGAGGTTCTCCAGAAGCAGAGCCTCGCCCGGCTTGAGTTCGGCAACTTCAGCCTGCGCCTTCTGGCAGTCAGCTGCAAACTTTACAGGAACACCGAGGCACTCGGAAACGTGTGCGACGATGTGCTTGAGAGAGAATTTGTCGGTCACTCCCTTAGGACGTCCGAGGTGGGACATGATGATGAGAGCTCCGCCACCTGCGAGTACCTTCTTCAGGGTAGGGATGGCGGCACGGATACGGGTATCATCCGTAATTTCGAAATTCTCGTTGAGGGGAACGTTGAAGTCTACGCGAACGATGGCTTTCTTGCCCGCGAAATCATAAGAGTCAATGTGTTGCTGCATAATGATATAGAGTATAATTATATTCCAGACTGCAAATTTAGCAATTTTATCAATATCTTTGCATTCTAATCGTAAAATGATATGACAGAATATCCTGGCACTTTTTGGAAAGATTACGAACTCATTGATTCGGGAGACGGAGAAAAACTGGAGAGGTTCGGCGAGTACCGCATTATCCGTCCTGAGCCTAAGGCTCTGTGGACCAAGTCATTGAGCGCATCGGAATGGAACAGGCTTGCGCACACCCGTTTCCGCCCCGGGGCCGGCTTCGGCAAGGCGGGGAAGGAAGACAGCGGCACCTGGGAAAGGCTCAGGCGCAGCGAGGACCAGTGGTATATACGCTACCCGGGTTCTCCCGGCGGACCGGAATTCAGCCTCAGGCTCGGTCTCACCTCCTTCAAGCACGTGGGAGTTTTCCCTGAGCAGGCGCCGAACTGGGAATACATCTACTCGAGCACCAGGGCCCTGGCGGCTTCCGGACGCAAGCCGAAGGTGCTGAATCTGTTTGCGTACACGGGAGCGGCATCTCTCGCTGCGAAGGCAGCGGGCGCTGACGTCACTCATCTCGACTCCGTAAGGCAGGTGGTTACCTGGGCGCGGGGCAATATGGAAAAATCAGGCCTTGACGGCATACGCTGGATAGTAGAGGATGCAATGAAGTTTGCAAAGCGCGAGGAGCGCAGGGGCAATGTTTACGACGGCATCATTATGGATCCGCCGGCATACGGACACGGCCCCGACGGAGAGAAATGGAAGCTCGACGAATGTCTTTTCGAGATGATGAAATCCATCAATTCCATACTTGCTCCGAAGGACAGTTTCCTGGTGCTCAATCTCTATTCGAACGGCTTTTCGCCTCTGCTCGGAGAGACCGTGGTGAAGCAGGCCTTCTCCCTGGCTCCTGACGGCAATTATGAAATGCAATCGGGAGAACTCGCCCTCCGTGACGGATTCGGCAAAGTCCTCCCGTTGTCCATAGTGATCAGGCTGAAGCGTTAGACGCCTGCTCCCTCGATCATCTCTGAAAATCTGGCGGTGATGCTGGCTGCAAGCTCGGTGTCTCCGCCCTTTTTCAGCTCGTCCGCAAGCATGTAGATATAGTACCCGGCCGTCTCAAATTCCTCTGAAGCCCAGTCGTAGAAATTGAAATAGAAGCTGGCGCTATGCTGGAGCTCCTCGGCGAGCTGAGTTGCAAGCGCCCTGGCCTTCTCCGGCCTGTCAAGCCTGTAATAGTCTGTCACCATATTGATGACCATATAGTCGTTGCCCGGGAAGCCTATAGGTATGGTCTCCATAGGGTAGTCGGCGAGGACCTCGTTGCACTTGTCCAGCATCTCCTCTGCCCACTCCGGCTTGCCTTCACGAAGGAACACGTCGGCAGCACAGACGAAGAGATTCCTGTATGAGAGCACTCCCAGGAAGGTGTAATAGTTCTGATAATCGATAAAGTAGTCTCCGGCAGCCACGGCATCCCAGCTGAAGGTCTCAGTCATCAGCTTGTAGAGCCTTTCGGCGTCCACGAAACCCGCAACGGTGGTCGTGGTCTTGTTCTTGATAGGAACGAGCTTGTAGGAGAAGCCCTGGTATTCGAAGTATTCCTTGATGCCGATATTGATGTCCCCGCCCATACTGAGTATGTTGATTGGCCTATCCCACTGATAGTTGGAAAGGAAGTCGAGCATAAAGAGCTCAGGTTTGGTAAGGAAGCTCTTGTCCTTGGACATGGTCAGGACTATGGAGTCAGGAATCTGGTCGTAATACTTCTCGTCCAGAATGCCGCTGCGGATCACGTTCTCCCTGTTCACAGGCACGGAGATCTTGCGGGATGCGATGTAATCCACCTTGCGACCGCTGGTCATAGGAGCCTTCACCTGAGGGTGCTTGAACAAGGTCATCACGTCCCTGATGTCCATAACCTGATCCCTGGTGTCATAGATAGGAATCATATCGTTTGTGCCGTAGAGATACTGTTCCGGTCCCACCGTCAGAGGAAGCGGGGCAGACTCGTTTACGGCCCACTTCATCTGGTCTATGTGCCAGTCGGTGCCGAGCAGGGAAGTGTTGCATATACGCACGTCCGGACGCACCTCCTCCACTTCCTGGGCATACCAGGTCGGGAAGGTGTCGTTGTCGCCGTGGGTGATAAGCACTCCGTCAGGACCCACGGATTCGAGGTAGTTGTAAGCCATCTCGACAGCGGTTCTCCTGTTGGAGCGGTCGTGGTCGTCCCAGTTCTGGCAGGCCATGAGCGCAGGCACTCCGAGGCAGAGCAGGGCGGTGACTGAAGCCACGATTACGTCCCTGCGGCCTTTGAACAGGCTGCTGAGCAGGGAATACAGTCCTGTCACTCCCAAACCTATCCAGGCGCTGAAGAAGTAGAAGGATCCGGCGTATGCATAGTCCCTTTCGCGCACCTGGTAAGGCGGCTGGTTGAGATAGAGCACTATGGCTATGCCTGTCATGAAGAACATCAGGAAGTTCAGCCAGGCTCCGCGCTTGTCTCTGTCGTACTGGAAGAACAGTCCCAATAAGCCCAGAAGCAACGGCAGGAAGAAATAGTGGTTCTTGCCCTTATCTTTGGCAAGAACTGCCGGCGCGTCGCTCTGGTCGCCCAGACGGAAATTGTCTATGAAGCCTATTCCGCTTTCCCAGTTGCCCAGGAAAATATTGTCCGGAGTAGGGGAGTAAATCTGGTTCTGACGTCCCACGAAGTTCCACATAAAGTACCTCCAGTACATCCAACCAAGCTGATAATCAAAGAAATACGCCAGGTTTGCGCCCATAGTGGGCTTGCGGTGTGTCGCTCCGGCAACTTTCTTTCCCTTGCCGTTCATATAGGATTCGTAGAACTCCTCGTACCTTCCGTCCGGACTCGTAGCCCACATCCTCGGGAAAATCATCTTGCCCTGAGGAAGGTACTTTGCATCCACTGGCGTCTCGGCTTTGATGTACTTCCCGTTCATAGGGGTCCAGTATTCCTTGGATTCGAGCTCATACGGGGCATCGAAGTACTGGCCGTAAAGCAGAGGCGTGGAACCGTACTGCTCGCGGGAGAGATAGCGTACCAGGGTGAAAGGGTTGTCCGGCTGGTTCTCGTTGGTCGGAGTCTTGGCGCAGGAGCGTATGATGTCGATGCTGAACACCGAGAAACCTATCACTATGGTGGTGAGGCACAGGAGGGAAGTGTTGAGCAGGGCCTTACCCTTCTTCATGCTCACGAACAGACCCCAGAAGCACAGGCCAAGGAAGAGCAGGATGAAGAATGCGGCGCCGCTGTTGTACGGGAGCCCGAGCACGTTCACGAAGAACAGGTCGACATATGCGGCGAGTTTCGGAAGGTAAGGGATGATCACGAAGAACAGTAGCGCGAGCAGCAGTACCCCAATGGCGAATATTTTGCATAATTCCCAGAAAGTGAATGGCTTGTCCTCACGTTTGCGATAGTAGAACATGAATACGAGTGCCGGAATCATAAGCAGGTTGAGCAGGTGTACACCTATGCTCAGACCCATCATGAAGGCGATGAACACAATCCACTTGTCGGCGTGCGGCCGGTCGGCACGGTCGTACCACATTGTCATAGCCCAGAATGCGACGGCGGTGAACAGGGAGGACATGGCATAGACCTCAGCCTCGACCGCGGAGAACCAGAAGGTGTCGGAGAAGCAGTATGCGAGCGCGCCGACAAGGCCTCCGGCAAGTATTGCTATGGTCTGTCCGCCACTGTATGTGCCTTGATCCGATGGTTTGACAAGGCGTTTGGCGAACCAGACTATGGTCAGGTAAAGGAAGAATATGGTCAGCGCGGAGCACAGCGCACTCATCGCGTTGATGAGCATTGCGGCGTGCATATTGTCGCCGAACATTGTGAAAAGCCTTGCAATGAGCTGGAACATGGGGTTTCCAGGAGGGTGTCCGACCTCAAGCTTGTAGGATGATGCTATGAACTCGCCGCAATCCCAGAAGGAGGCGGTCGGCTCGATTGTCAGAAGGTAGGTCAACGCCGACACTGCAAATGCTACAAGGGCGCAGATGCGGTGGTAAAGCGTGAATTTCTTATTGTCCATATAAATGTATTTTCCTAAACAACAAACTACAAAGATACACTCAAAATCCGTATCTTTGCAAAAATAATACTCGTTTCAGATTATGGATTGGAAAAATAGACTCGGGGTGGTATATTCCACCAACCCGGATTTCAAATATGTGACCGACGAACCCGTGGAGGAAGAAACCCTCGAGCCTGCGAAGCAGAAACTGACCGTACGCATAGACCGTCGGCAGAGGGCGGGCAAGCAGGTGACCCTGATCGAAGGATTCAGGGGAAGGAGCGAAGACCTTGCAGCCCTGGCCAAGACCCTGAAGACCAGATGTGGGGTCGGTGGCACCGCCAAGGACGGGGAGATTACCATTCAGGGCGACCTTCGCGACAAGCTTGTCGCCCTTCTAACTTCTATGGGGTACAACGCTAAACGTGGCAACTGATGCTGCTTGAATCATTCATACCGGGAGTGCTTGAAATGTCCTCTGAGCCCCTTTCGGACGTTGCCCTGGCTTTCGACTGGAGCTCTGTGCTCACCAACAGGATACTTGTTACCGCTTCGGTGTTCATCCTGCTGCTGATGCTCGGAGACCTTTTCAAGCTTATGCCTGCGCTGTTCTACAGTGTGGGACGCTCCCGCGGCATTGCGTCCCTGGAGTACAATATCAGCATCTCGCGCATGCGCGACCGTTTCGCGGCTCTGTGCATCCTCCCGTTCTGCCTCATCGTGGACAGGTTCTCCCTGTATGACCCTGCCTTTCTGGCCCCGCTCGCCCCGGAGTGGAAGACCCCGGCAACAATAGGGGTGATGGTGGCATATCTGTGCCTGCGCCTTGTGGGCAGCGCAATTTTCTGCCCGCGCCATCTTGGCCGGGATGCTGTCGTTTCCGCCCGCAAATGTGCCTACACTTTCTTTATCCTGCTATGCTTCCTGATGATTCTGAGCACCGCCCTGCTCTCGGTCTTTTCCGTGCCCGAGTATACGGTACGCATAGTGTTGTACAGCGAAATTGCGCTTTTCTTCCCTTGCTCAATGGTGCGCACGGCCCAGTTTTTGAGTGGGCAATGCTCAAATTTGGCCACTTTTTTGTATCTTTGCGGCCTTGAATTATTGCCGGCCGCGTTATTGTTGCTGAGCACTTTGATATAACAGAAGGTTAAATTAGTAAGATGAAGGTACTCATTTCACAACAGGCTCCTACGAATCTTGCCCCATACGAAACGCTCCAGAGCAAGTTTGGAGCTGAGATTGATTTCCATCCTTTCTTCATTATGGAGCCTCTATCCGCCAAGGAATTCAGAGCGGAAAAAATAAACCTCCCGGATTATACGGCAGTCGTGTTCTCCTCCAGGCTCGCCATAGATGCATATTTCAAACTTTGCGAAGAAATGCGTTTCAAGGTGCCTGAGACGATGAAATACTTCTGTTCAACCGAGGCCGTTGCGATGTATCTCCAGAAGCATATCGTTTACCGCAAGCGCAAGATCTTCTATGGCACGGGCACTCCGGAGTCCATCGTGGCTCTGGTCGGCCAGAAGCACAAGGCGGAAAAGTTCCTCATTACCGCTGCGGTAGGGTCAAACGTCGAGGCGATAACATCGCTTTTCGACAAGGCCGGACTGGATTATACGCCGGGCACTTTCGTGAAAGGTGTGTCCCAGGATCTGCACGGACTCGACCTTCACAATTATGATGTGATTGTCCTTTACAATCCTTCGGATGTAGTATCTCTGAGGGATAATTTCCCTGATTTCAGCCAGGGGGACATAAAATTCGTTTCCTTCGGCAAGTCCGTAGTCAAGGCGATGGAAGATGCCGGGCTGCAGATTTCCGTCAAGGCTCCTACTCCGGAGGCCCCTTCTGCTGCAAAGGCGATAGAACTCTGTTTTCCTCAGAATCAATAGCTTATGACTCCTCCCATCACGGACGGTTTCCGAAAGGAAGAAAGGTTGTGCGGGAAGACAAGCGTCTCCGCACTGCTAGATTCCGGACGTTGGGGAAGTACGGCTCATTTCAAATACTGCTGGGCTGTGACCAGGGAAGAAGGCCCGGTCAGGCTGCTGATTTCTGTCCCGAAAAAGTTCTTCAAGCGTGCGGTGAAGCGCAATCTCCTCAAAAGAAGGGTGCGCGAAGCCTACCGCACACGCAAGTCCCTGCTCCCTTTTGAAGGAGTTGACCTGCTTCTTTCGTATTCCAGCAAGGAGTGCGCCGACTTCGCTGCCGTCTGCTCCGAGGTGGAATCCATACTCTCGAGGATAGCCAAAAGTCTTGTGAAATGAAGGCGGGAGAATTCATCAAAAGGCTTCTGTCTGCTCCTTTCGTGCTTCTGATAAGATTCTATCAGATATGCATTTCTCCGCTCAAGCCTCCGACCTGCCGCTTCACTCCGACCTGCTCCCAGTATGCCCTCGAAGCCTTCCGCAAATATGGCCCGCTGAAAGGATTCTGGCTCAGCCTCAAGAGAATACTCCGCTGCCATCCGTGGGGAGGCAGTGGCTATGACCCTGTCCCGTGATACTTTGCTGCCGTCAGTTTTCCTATTTTCGGCAATAATTGATATATTCGCACGATAAAATGTATTAATATGCTTGACATGCTTTTTGTGCACTGGCACGTGGACCCGGTGCTTTTCCATATCGGAAACCTTCAGATAAGGTGGTACTCCCTGCTTTTTGCATCGGGATTCGTTATTGGCTGGTACCTCTTCAAGTGGTTCTTCACCCGCGAAAAGGCAGACCTCAAGCTTATGGATCCCCTGTTTTGCGTGGTGCTCATCGCTACCATCGTCGGCGCCCGACTTGGCCACTGCCTCTTCTATCAGCCGGATTATTATCTTGGATCCTGGGAGGGCTTCCTGGAGATATTCATGCCTTGGAAGGGCGGCCTTGCAAGCCACGGCGGAGCAATAGCCCTGCTGCTGGCTGTGTGGTGGTATGCCCGCAAGTACGGGAAGAAATGCGATATGGATTTCCTCTGGGTCATTGACCGCCTCTGCATCGCAGTCGCGTTCGCCGGATGCATGATCCGACTCGGAAATCTCTTCAACTCTGAGATTTACGGCGATCAGACCTCCCTGCCCTGGGGCTTCATCTTCGAACTCAGGGGTGAGACCGTGCCAAAGCATCCTACCCAGCTCTATGAGGCCTTCTCCTATCTCATCCTAGGCTTCCTGCTGCTTGCGCTTTACAGATACAAGGCCGACAAGATTTACAGGGGCTTCTTCTTCGGTGCCTTCCTTGTCGGATGTTTCGGTATGCGCTTCCTGATTGAATTCATAAAGGAGCCTCAGGTCGGTTTCGAGGAGAATATGGTTCTCAATATGGGACAAATTCTTTCCCTTCCTTTCATTTTGGCAGGAATCTGCATTCTGATTTTTTCTTTCATCAGGAAGAAGCCGACACTCCTTGTCAAAAGCAAGTAATTCTTGACATTTTTTCACTCTATATGTAATGTGGCTTGATTTTTGATTTTTGGTCAGTCCGTATTACAGTTAGAGTATGAAAAGAGTTTTTTTGAAAGTATTAGCGGCGTTTGCCTCTGTTGTGCCTATTGCAGCACAGGAAATGGAAACACAGGCCACGCCGAAAGTGATTTCCCTGGACCAGGCCATAGAGATTGCACTGAGCGAAAACGCATCGGTGAAGGTGGCAGATATGGAAATCGAAAGGACGGGATATGCGAGGAAAGGAACCTATGCTTCGCTTTTCCCGCAGATTGACGGAAACGCCAACTACCAGCGTACCATAAAGAAACAGGTGATGTACATGGACTTCGATATGCCGGGCGGAGGAGGGGAGGAATCTCCGATGAGCAACGGAATCGAAGTGGGCCGTTGGAATACCTGGAACGCAGGTGTATCGGCATCTATGCCTCTTGTCAATGCCCAGCTATGGCAGAGTCTGAAAATTTCCGATATGGATGTGGAACTGGCAGTGGAGAAGGCCCGCAGCTCACGTCTGGAGATGGTTAACCAGGTCAAGCAGGCTTATTTCGCCTGTCTTCTGGCCAAGGATGTATTCGAGGTTTACAAGTCCGTTTACGAAAACGCTCTGGAGAATCTGGAACAGACTCAGCGCAAATACAACGCCCAGAAGGCATCTGAGCTGGATCTGGCCCGTTCCAAGACCAGTCTTGCCAATGCGATTCCGAATGTCTTTGATGCGGAGAACTCAGTGATTCTCTCCCTGTGGCAGCTCAAGGCCGTGATGGGAGTCGATCTGGACGAGAACATCGATGTCCTCGGACGTCTTTCCGACTATGGAGAGGATATGCTTGGCGCCCTTGTTCCCGAGGGAATGCCGGAGCTTGATGCAAACTCCACCATGCGCCAGCTCTCGATCCAGGCCGATCAGCTTGCCGCCAGCATCAAGGCGCAGCAGTACGCCTCCCTTCCGAGCCTCGCACTCTCCTTCTCCTACAGCATCAATGCAATGGCCAACGACTACAATTTCAGCGAGTACCGCTGGTCCCCATCCTCTTATGTGGGTCTCAGCCTCCAGATTCCGATTTTTGCCGGAGGTAAGAGATACAATGCCGTGCGTCAGGCAAGGGTGCAGGCGGCCGAGCTGGACATACAGCGCGAGGAGACCGAGCGCCAGCTCAAGATTGCGGTGCGCCAGTACCTGAATACTATGGATACGGCCACCAAGAGTTATTCATCAGCTGCAAGCGCGGTGGAATCAGCCCAGAAGGCATACGACATAGCGAGCATGTCCTACAATGTGGGCAAGAATACCCTGACGGACCTGAATGACGCCCAGCTTGCTCTCACTCAGGCGCGCCTGTCCGAATCCCAGGCCATACACAGTTATCTGGTGGCCAAGGCAAATCTTGAGAGTACGCTCGGAGCAGATTTTTCAGCAGAACAATAAAAATTATCCTATACAATGAGACAAATCCTTAAAAGTGTAACCGTCCTCGCCGCTGCGGCGCTGGCGGTATCCTGCGGAAACCGCGGTGGAAAAGCAGATGTCAAGCCGCAGGAGGAAACCAAGATTCCCCTTGTGGAAGTATATTCCGCAGCCTATATGACTGTATCCCACGAAACGGTATATTCATCAACTGTACAAGCCAATATCGTCAACAATATCTCTCCTCAGACAGCGGGCCGCATACGCAAGCTCAACGTGGAGGTGGGTGATTTCGTGTCCAAGGGCCAGATCCTTGCGGAGATAGACAGGATGCAGCTGGAACAGGCTGAGCTCAAGCTCAAGAACGACGAGCGCGAGCTGGAAAGGTGCCGTCAGCTCCTCAACGAGGGAGGCCTCTCCCAGTCCGATTTCGACTCTATGGAGCTTGCCTTCAAGGTGTCCAAGACATCTTACGACAATCTCGTGGAGAACACCATACTCCGCTCTCCTGTCAGCGGTGTGATCACTGCCCGCAATTATGACGTGGGCGATATGTATTCTATGTCTTCCCCTGTCTATACCGTGCAGCAGATCACCCCTGTGAAGCTGCTTGTAGCCGTTTCAGAGACCGATTACACCAGAATCTCCAAGGGAGACAAGTGCGTAATCACGGCTGATGCCCTTCCTGGAGAGAGCTTCAGGGGCAGCGTGGTGCGCATCTATCCGGTAATGGATCCGAGCTCCCATACCTTCAATGTGGAGGTGCAGGTGCCTAACGCCAACGCACGCCTCCGTCCGGGAATGTATGCAAGGGTATCCCTGAATATGGGTGATACCGAGAGCATTGTCATTCCTGATGCGGCAATCGTAAAGCAGCAGGGATCGGGTCAGAGAACGGTTTTCGTGCTCAAGGATGATGACACTGCCGAAGTAAGGCTTGTCACGCTTGGCAAGTTCTTCGACGGACAGTATGAAGTTCTGGAAGGTCTCTCCGAAGGAGACAGGGTCGTATCGAAGGGTCAGGCAAGCCTCAGGGCTGGCGTTAAAGTGGAGGTAGTGAAATGAGTATATACCGTTCAGCCGTCAAGCATCCGGTAACGACTACGCTGATTTTCGTGGCCTGTGCGATTCTGGGCGTCTTCTCGCTCAGCCGCATCTCCATAGCGCAGTTCCCGGAGTTCGACGCAAATACAATTATGGTAATGTCCTCATATCCGGGTGCCAATGCCCGCGATATCGAGACCAACCTCACCAAGGTGCTGGAAAACTCCCTGAACGGTGTCGCCGACCTCAAGGAGCTCAACTCCCAGTCCAAGGAGAACATCTCCCTTCTCACCCTTACCTTCGAATACGGAACCGACATCGATGAAGCCACCAACAATGTCCGCGATAAGCTGGATATGGTGAGCCAGAATCTGCCGGATGGGGCTTCTCTGCCTATGATCTTCAAGTTCAGCGCAGACGATATGCCTATCATGCTCCTCTCCGCAACAGCGGACGAGAGCCTCCAGGGTCTGGACAAAATCCTGGACGACAAGCTGGCGACTCCTCTGGCGCGTGTGAGCGGAGTGGGTACCGTGTCCGTAATCGGAGCCCCGAGCCGTGAGATCAAAGTTTACTGCGACCCGTCCCGGCTTCAGGCCTACGGCCTCACGGTCAGCGGTCTGGCGCAGACCATAGCCGCTGAAAACAAGAACATTCCTTCCGGCAACATTGACATAGGAACCCAGTCCTATACCCTCAGGGTGCAGAAAGAGTTCAATGACCCTTCCGAGCTCCTCGACATAGTTGTGGGCAATTTCAACGGCACCGCCGTGTATCTGCGTGATGTCGCCACTGTGCTCGACGGACCGGAAGAGAGGGAACAGGAAGCATATACCGACGGCATCCGTGCTGCGCGAATCACCATCCAGAAGCAGTCAGGAGCCAATACGGTGAATGTGATCAGGGACGTGAAGAAGCAGCTGAAGAATATCGAAAAGACATTGCCTTCCGATATCTCAATCAGCATTGTCAACGACAGCTCCACCGAAATCATCAACACCATCAACACCCTCGTCGAGACCATTCTCATCACCTTCCTCGTCGTGATGCTCGTGGTGTTCCTCTTCCTGGGCAACTGGACTTCCACAATAATCATCGTCCTTTCCATCCCTATTGCCCTGCTGGCGTCGCTGATATACCTCTTTGCCACAGGCAATACCCTCAACATCATCTCGATGTCGGCGCTTGCCATTGCAATCGGTATGGTTGTGGATGATGCCATCGTGGTGCTGGAAAACGTATCCACGCACCTTGCCAGGGGTGAAAAGCCTCAGGAAGCAGCCGTACACGGCACGGCCGAAGTGGGTATCTCCGTAGTCGCATCCACCCTCACGATGCTCTGCGTGTTCCTTCCTCTGACCATGGTGCCGGGTATGGCCGGAATAATGTTCAGCCAGCTCGGATGGATAGTCAGCATCATTATGATTGTGTCCACTACGGCTGCACTTACCTTCGTGCCTATGCTTTGCTCCCGCTGGCTCAAGGCCGGCAAGGGCCACGGCAAGATCTACCAGCTGCTCTATGTGCCATTCAATAAGTTTATCAACTGGGTATCAAGAGGTTACGCCCACGTTATCCGTTGGGCTGTGAAGCGCCGCATCATAGTTGTTGCCGCTTTCGTGGTTCTCTTTGCAGTGTCCGTGCTCTTCCTTGCTCCGGGCATCAAGACGGAATTCATGCCGCGCGGTGACTCCGAGCGCATTACCGTGAACATCAAGCTCCCTAACGGCACTGCCCAGGACGTGACCCGCGAGTTCTACAACAGGGTTTATGAGGACATTTCCGCTGCCGTACCGGAGATCAAGATCTTCAACGGTTCCTTCGGTCAGGCGGATTCCGACAACGCGTTCGCGAATATGCAGAGCAACGGTACCCACATCATTTCGATGAACATCAACATCGGTACCGGCAGCACCCGCGAGCGTACGTCCGCCGAGATTGCCGACGTGGTGCGCGGAATCGTGTCCGGATATCCTGAAATCAAGACTGCTACCGTAAGTGACGGTGGCGGCGGAATGGGCGGTGCCTCCAGCGTGGACGTTGAAATCTACGGATACAGTTTCGAAGATTCCGACAAACTCGCCAGGGAACTCCAGGCCAAGATGCTCCAGGACCCGTCGTTCGCCCAGGTTACCCTCAGCCGCGATGAGTACACCCCGGAGCTCCAGGTGGATTTCGACAGAACCAAACTTGCCCTCAACGGGCTCAACTCCACCACCGCCGGTGCCGCGTTCAGCGCTGCAATGAGCGGAACCGTGGCCTCGTTCTACCGCGAGGAGGGTGAGGAGTACAACATACGCGTACGTTATGCTCCCGAGTACCGTACCAGCATCGAGGACATAGAAAACATCAACATACCTACCCCGTCCGGCAAGCAGGTGAAGCTCAAGGAACTCGGTACCGTGGTCGAGACCCTCGTGCCGCCGACCATCGAGAGGAAGGACCGCGAAAGGGTAATCACCGTAAGCGGTATGGTCGCTACCAACGCCGCCCTCTCCGATGCCGTGCAGTCAGCGAACCGTATTCTTGCGGACACCGAAATACCTTCCGGGCTGAGTACCGTCGTGGCCGGTGACTACGAGGACCAGCAGGACACCTTCGGGGACCTGTTCATCCTTATGGCACTTATGGTTGTGCTCGTGTATATGGTGATGGCTTCCCAGTTCGAGTCCTATATGGGTCCTCTGGTGATTATGCTCTCCATACCTTTCGCCCTGATCGGTGTATTCTTCGGACTCCGCATCACTGGTACCGCGCTCGGCCTGATGTCCCTGATCGGTGTCATCATCCTTATCGGTATTGTGGTGAAGAACGGTATCGTGCTCATTGACTACACCATACTCTGCCGTGAGAGGGGCATGAACATACGCGACGCAGCCACTACTGCCGCCAAGAGCCGTCTGCGCCCTATCCTTATGACCACCCTCACAACTGTGCTCGGTATGCTCCCGATGGCTATAGGCCACGGTGAAGGCTCCGAGATGTGGAACTCCCTGGGTGTGACGGTTTGCTGGGGTCTCACCATTTCAACTCTCGTCACCCTCATACTCATACCTACAGTTTACTGCGCAATTGCGACAAGACAAGAAAGGAGGAAGAAGAAATGAAAGCGATGTTCATAGTATACAACCAGTCCTACAACGAAGAAATTGCCGACCTGCTCCTGAAATACGGACAGAAGGGCTACACCAAGTGGGAGGACATAGAAGGCAAGGGAAGTTTCAACGGTGCTCCCCGTTTCGGGAGCCACGCATGGCCGGAAATGAACCACGCCCTGCTGACTATAGTGAAGGACGAAAAGGTCGAACCTTTGCTGAAGGAACTTAAGGATAAAGACCTGTCAGCTCCGGAACTTGGACTTCGGGCTTTTGTCTGGAATATTGAAACTTTGTATTAATTTACTATCTTTGTATCCGCCACTTGTTTTGTGGCGGATATTTTTTTGACAATTTAACTAATCATTGCAATGGCACAAGTAATAAACGATGCAAATTTCGCTGAGATTCTCGCTTCTCCAAAGCCTGTGGTAATCGATTTCTGGGCTACCTGGTGCGGTCCTTGCCGCGTGCTTGCCCCTACTGTGGAGGAAGTCGCAGAGGAAATGGCAGGCAAGGCTATAGTTGCTAAATGCAACGTTGACGACTGCGAAGACATCTCAATCAAGTACGGAATCAGAAACATCCCTACCCTGATCTTCATCAAGAACGGTGAGGTTGTGGACAGGACCGTAGGTGTGGTATCCAAGCAGGATATTGTCGCCAGGATAGAAAAAATGCTTTAATTTAAAATTACAGAAAAATGAAAAAATTACTTTTGGCAGTTGCTGCATTTGTCGGAATGGCAATCTCAGCAAACGCACAGCTCGGTATCAGCGCTGGACTTACCTCTGCTTCTGCTACTCTTGAGGCTGCAGCTCAGGACGTTACCGGTGGCTCAATCAACCAGTATCACGTAGGCTTGACTTATAAGATTGGCATAGGCAACATCCTTGCCATCCAGCCTTCCATCCTCTACAACGTGAAGGGTTCTTCTTTCGATGCCACCAACATCACCGACACCAAGCTTGACTTCAAGACCGGTTTCGTTGAGGTTCCTGTTCAGCTCCAGCTCGGCTTGGGAATAGGTAATTTCATCAGGGTTTACGGTCTCGCCGAGCCTTTCGTAGGTTATGCAATTACCAATGAAGTGAGCCTCAAAGGCGCTCTTGCAAGCGCAGCAGAGCCTGAGAAGACCTGGGACAACGTCAAGAACCGTCTCGAATACGGTGTAAGCCTCGGTGCAGGTGTGGAACTCCTCAGACACCTTCAGGTGAGCGTCAAGTACTTCTGGACTCTCAGTGACCTCTATGGTTTGCAGGATGCAAAGCTCGACAACATAATGCAGAGTCTGGGCAACATCAACGCCAAGAATGTAAACGGCATTGCCGCTACCGTTACCGTACTCTTCTAGTATGTCGGCAAAGAAGGCGCTAATCTTTTGTTCCGCCAGTAACGACATCGATCCGCGATACAACCAAGCTGCACGGCAAATAGTCCGTGCGGCTTGTTTGCGTGGATATGACATAGTGTCCGGAGGCACAATCAAAGGCACTATGAATCACGTCTGCGACGAGGCCGCAGCCTGCGGGGCTCAGGTGATCGGGGTTGTGCCCCGTTTTATGAAAGGTCTGGAGCATCCGGCTCTCACCGAATGCATCTGGACGGACAAGATGTCCCAGAGAAAGGATGCGATGAGGGAGGGAACAAGTCTTGCCATTGCACTTCCGGGAGGAATCGGCACTCTGGATGAGCTCTCGGAGACCTATTGTCTCGCCAAGATGGGACTTTACAAGGGTCGCATACTGGTTTTCAATCCTGACGGATTCTATGATGCCTACGAGCGCCAGCTGGACCGTTTTGTCGAAGCCGGAATGTTGGACAAGGCATCTCGTGAACTCATCTCCTTCCCCGGCAGCGTGGAAGAATTAATTGAACTTTTGTGAGCAGAGAACTGATAATACGCCACCTCGGCTCCGACTGGGCCCGCATGTCGGACTACATCAGGAGAGCTTTGAATTCGGACGTTCCGCTTTTGAACTCCGTCAACGATACTGTGCTTTCCCATTCCGGGAAAATGCTCAGACCGATGGTAACCCTGCTTCTGGCCAGGGCCTGCGGTACTCCGGGAGAGGATACTTTCCGTTATGCCGCCGCCCTTGAACTCCTGCACAATGCGACCCTTATGCACGATGATGTCGCTGACAGCAGTTCGGAGAGGCGTGGACTTCCTACCGTATCCGCCCTCCTGGGCCCCTCTGGCGCAGTGCTTGTGGGAGATTTTTGGCTCTCTGCCGCAGTGCAGCTCGTGTTGGAGGCGGATTCTTTCCAATATGTCGTGAAGTTGTTCTCAAATAGCCTCAAAGACCTTGCTGAAGGTGAGATGGTTCAAATGGAGAAGGCTTCAAAAGCTGACACTGACGAGAAGGATTATCTTAGAATCATCACCTGCAAGACTGCCACACTCTTCAGGACTGCCGGTGAAGTGGCAGCTCATTCCGTGAATGCGCCGGAAGACTATGCCGAGGCCGCGAGACGCTACGGACTCTCTCTTGGAATAGCCTTCCAGATCAAGGATGACATCCTGGATTATACCGGTACTGACGAACTGGGAAAGCCGACCGGAGTGGACCTGAAGGAAAAGAAGATTACTCTTCCGCTGCTCGGGGCTCTCAAGGAATCCGCGAGAGACGGAGAAATACGCTCGATGATTCTGAATCTGGACGGACATTCGGAATATATTGAGGAAATACGCAATTTTGTCCTCCGCAACAAGGGTATCGAGTACGCCGAGAACATGTTGGATTATTATGTCAATGATGCAATTTCAGCCCTCGACCCTCTACCTGCAAGCCCGGACAAAGATTATCTCGTGCAGATTGCACGTTTCAATGCATTGAGGAATATATGAAATTTTCGCAGATACAAAGCAACGGGAAAGTCATTTCCGCTCTTGCCGGAATGGTTGACAGCGGGAAGGTCCCTCATTCCATACTCTTCCATGAAGAGGATGGAGGGGATGCCTTTGCCATCTGCCTTGCTTTTCTGCAATACCTCTACTGCAAGTCCCATGTTGATTCGGACTCCTGCGGTACCTGTCCCCAATGCAACAAGATAGACAAGCTCATCCATCCGGACGTGCACTTCATCTTTCCTACAACCTCGTCCACGATTTCCGAGCAGTATATTAAGCAATTCCGCACTCTTGTCAGCTCCAATCCCCATTTTACTGAAAACGAGCTTGCAGATGCGCTTGGCATAGAGGGAAAGAAAAGTCTTATCGCGGTAGGGGAAGCAAAGCATCTTCTTGATGTCCTTTCGATGAGCGCCCTGGAAGGGGGCTATCGCAGCGTGGTCATTTATCTGCCTGAACTGATGAATCCCGAAGCCGCAAACCGCTTGCTCAAGATGGTTGAGGAGCCTCCGATGCAGACTCAGTTCCTTTTCATTACCCACCACCCGGAAAAAGTCTTGCAGACCATAAGTTCCCGTTGTCAGTTAATACGCGTGCTGCCTACAAGGGACGCCTCCGTAGCCTTCACCGACCCTGAGCTCTTCAACGGGCTTATGGACTCTCTGGCTTCCAGGGACTTTTATGCCTGTCTGGAGGTCGCTGACAAACTTGCCGCCCTCCCTTCGAGGGATATTGCCGGAAGTTTTTGTAAATTTGCCGCATTCAGGATGCGCGGCATCTTCCTCAGCCAGCAGGGGCTTCCTTCTGACGGAGATGCCGATTGCGCACGCTGGGCCTCCGCCCTTCCGAAGAGCTTTCCGCGCAGGGCTCTTGCGGAATTCGATTCGGCTGCAAGAATGATACAGCTGAACGTGAATTTGAGAATCCTGTTCACCGACCTGGTGAGCAAACTATATATATTTTAAAATGCAGAATAAAGAATCCATACAATACGATTGCTCCCGAGGCTGCGTGGTGACTCACGACTCTTCTGGGGAAACCTGCTGCAGCTACAGGCCGGGATGCTGCAAGCTTGGAGATTACAACTGGCTCAAGGATGCTCAGGACGGTTCCTACAAGGGCATCTTTGAGGTCCGTTTCAAGAATACCCGCAAAGGCTTCTATGTCAACGACTCCCCTCAGAATGTGAGGCTCGGGGATATGGTGGTTGTGGAAGCCACAACCGGCCTGGACCTGGGAATTGTCACCCTTGAGGGCCCTATCGTGGGGCGTCAGATGAAGGCCAAAGGCATAGATCCGGAGAACACCGAATTCAAGAAAATCTACCGCAAGGCCCGCCAGACCGACATAGAACGCTGGCAGGAGGCCATAGCCCGCGAGCAGGAAACCATGATCAAGGCCAGGAGCATTGCGGCGGAGATGGGCCTCGAGATGAAGATTGGCGACGTGGAGTTCCAGGGGGACGGATCCAAGGCGATATTCTACTACATCGCCGACGGCCGCGTTGATTTCCGCCAGCTCATCAAGGTTTTCGCCGAGGAATTCCGCATCAGAATCGAGATGAAGCAGATAGGCGCCCGCCAGGAAGCCGGCCTCATAGGAGGTCTGGGAATATGCGGAAGGGAGCTCTGCTGCGCCAACTATATATCATCCTTCCAGAGCATCTCCACCTCAGCTGCCCGCTGCCAGGATCTTTCTCTGAATCCCCAGAAACTCGCAGGCCAGTGCGGCAAGCTCAAGTGCTGTCTCAATTATGAGGTTGCAACCTATATGGATGCCCAGTCACGCATCCCGAAAGTCAGCGGTCCGCTCGAGTTCGAGGATGGACTGGCATACCTGCGCAAGACGGACATACTACGCGAGCTGATGTACTTCTCATACGACAAGGGCTCCGATGCCAATCTCTATCCTCTTGATGCTGCGGAAGTTATGGAGATAATCAAGATGAACCGCAACGGCGTGAAGCCGGAGTCCCTGCGCAGCGAGCCGGCTCCTGCAGCTCCGGAGTTCGTGACCGCGGTAGGCGATGACAGCATCACCAGGTTCGACACGCCAAAGCGTAAGAAGTCCCGTTCCCGCAAGGGAGGAAACGGATCCCGACAGGGTCAGGGAGACCGCAGACAACGCCCGAAGGGCAATAGGAAAGACGCAGACAAGTGATGAAGAGGGCGGCTCTGATCTGGCTGTTTGCCGCTTTGCTGCCGGCCGCCTGTGCCCGTCCGGACACGCAGGAACAGTTTGTGCGTGCGGACAAGGCTGCGGAAGGAGTGTATATATTTGATTTTGAGCTTGAAGGAAACGGCTCTTCCTATGATTTCAGCATTTGGGGAGTGAGCCTGGACAAGGATATCTACGGGGAAGAACTCCGTGTGCAGTGGCTGTCCCCTTCGGGCTCCGGTTTTTCCGAGACCGTATTCATGAGGCGCATCAGTCCTTCGGGCGACAGGGAACTCTACCGCAGCTCGGTAGTCCCTGATGCCGAGGGAAAGTGGCGTATCAGCATCAGAGCTGTTCCGGGAGATGAATTGGCGGGGCTCGGAGTAATTTGCAGGAAACACTGATGGGACACGACAAGCTCAGAAAATTCGCAGAGAATGAAAGTTTTACCTGTCTTGTGCAGGCAGATTCGCGGGAATTGCTCGCGGATGGATACGCCAATCTGCGCAACCACCCCATAAAGGGACACTGGCGCGAGGAGAAATTCCCCTCGCTCAGGCCTGATGCCCCGCTGGTGCTGGAGCTAGGTTGCGGGAAAGGGGAGTACACCGTGGACCTGTCCCGCCGTCGCCCGGATGAGGCATTTGTGGGTGTGGATATCAAGGGAGCGCGCCTATGGAAGGGGGCTAAATACGTGGAAACCAACCACATACAAAATGCAGCCTTCCTGCGTGCGAGGGTGGAGTTCATTACAGCATTCTTCGCTCCCGGAGAAGTGTCCGAAATCTGGTTGACCTTCTCCGATCCTCAGTACAAAAGCCCGAATTCCAGACTCAGTTCCCCAGTCTTCCTGGAGAGATACAGCCGTATGCTCGCACCCGGGGGATTGGTGCACCTGAAGACGGACTCCCGCTTCCTGCACGAATACACCAAAGCCGTGTGCAAGGCCAACAAGCTGAAAATCAGGGTGTGCACAGAAGACCTGTATGGAGAGGTGGAGCAACTGCGCGACAAACTCGGAAGCGAGGTTTACGAGGTCAGCACTTTCTACGAGTCAATGTTCCGCGAACAGGGCTACAAGATCAACTATATATGCTTCGAACTGGATCACGAGGGCGAATTCCTTGCCCCGGAAGATTTTGATTCCGATTACTGGCGCTCCGTCGAGGGCCCGCGTCTGCTCTTCGGCCACGATTCGGCCGAGACCCGCCGCCAAAAAATGAAATAGGTTCAGACTTCGGTCCAGTGAATTCTGATTCCGGAGCGCTCCATTCCCCGGAACCAGGTCATCTGCCGCTTTGCGAACTGGTGGATGGCAATGGCAAGTCTTTCGCGCATCTCTTCCCGACTCAGTTCCCCGAGCAGATATAGGGTGACGTACCTGTACTCCAGACCGTAGCCCAGCAGGGCTTCCGTACTTACGCCGGAGTCCATCAAAGCGCGAATTTCGTCAACCATACCCTCCTCCAACCGGGCATCCAGGCGCGCGTCGATGCGTCTGTTGCGCGTGTCCCTGTCCACCAGCGTACCTATGAAATAGGGTGTGCGCGGCAAGCCTTCCACCCCGCTTCGTTCGCGTTGTTCGCTCAGCGGTGTGCGGGTGGTGAAGTCGTAGCCCGAGGTGACGGCGTTGATGTACATCCCTGTGCCCCCGCACAGAATCGGCAGCGCTCCTCGTGAGATGATGTCCGCCCACGCGCGCCTGAAGTCCTCCGCGAAGCGGTATACGTTGTACTGCTCCCCGGGTTCCGCTATGTCTATGAGATGGTACGGGATGTCGTCATACTCGCACAGGTCCTTGCCCGTGCCTATGTCCATACGCCTGTAAACCTGCCTGGAATCTGCCGAGATGATTTCTACGCCGCTGCACGAGTCCGCAAGCAGGCTTCCTAGCTCGTGCGCCAGGCGTACCGCGTATCTTGTTTTCCCCGATGCTGTCGGTCCAAGCACTACGATGAGATCGCAGCCCCCTTCCTTCCAGAGCTGCGCCAACCCGGCAGCCGAAATCTGTTCTGCCTCCGGAAGAGCTGCGGCTATGTTCTTGACTTTAGGCATATTACCCGCGTTCGAGCTCCCTGCGTATGTCCTTTTCCTTGATGCTGGCGCGCTTGTCGTACTCCTTCTTTCCCTTTGCCAGGGCGATGTGGAGCTTTGCGTAACCGTTGTCGGCTATGTATGCACGCGTGGCGACTATGGTAAGGCCCTTGGTCTTCACTGCCTGGGCAAGGTGGCGCAGTTCGCGCCTGGTGAGCAGGAGTTTGCGGTCGCGCATAGGCTCGTGACTGCTCCAGGCAGAGGCCCAGAAATAGGTGGCGATATTCATCCCGCGCACATAGAGTTCGCCGCCTGAAAAGTAGCAATAGGCATCCTGCAGCGACGCCTTCCCGGCCCGCAGGGACTTGATTTCCGTCCCGACGAGCACGATGCCAGCGTCGTATTGCTCAAGAAACTCGTATTCGAACGAGGCTTTCTTGTTGTTTATCTGCACTCTGCCTTTTGCTTTTGTTGCCATAGACTATTTCAGACCGAAGGTCTCCTTTATCAGTTCCACGCTGTCGAGTTTTTCCCATCCGAAGAACTGCATTCCGTCCTTGACATAAGGCTCGCGTCCCATGTGGCCGTATGCGGCGCACGGCTCATAGATAGGATTCTTGAGGCCGAACCTCTCGATTATTGCCGCCGGACGCAGGTCGAAGAGCTCCTGTACCCTGGCTGCGATGTATGCGTCGGCTTCCTGTCCGCTGTAGCCCGGTATCTCGGCGCTGCCGTAGCTGTCCACGTAAACGCTCACCGGCTTCGCGATTCCGATTGCGTATGCAATCTGCACCAGGCACTCCTTCGCAACTCCGGCCGCCACGAGGTTCTTGGCTATGTAGCGCGCCGCGTAGGCTGCGGATCTGTCCACCTTGGAAGGGTCCTTGCCTGAAAATGCGCCGCCGCCGTGGGCTCCGCGTCCGCCGTAAGTGTCCACGATGATCTTGCGTCCCGTGAGACCGGTGTCGCCGGCAGGTCCTCCGATCACGAATTTTCCGGTCGGGTTGACGTGGAGTATGTACTTGTCATCGAACAGGGCAGCCGTCCTCTCAGGTAGGGAAGATATCAGGCGAGGGATTACGATGTCCCTGATGTCCTTGCGTATGCGCTCGAGCATCTTCTCGTCCGTGTCGAATTCGTCGTGCTGGGTGCTCACCACTATCGTATGCACGCGCACGGGCTTGTGCTTGCCTGAAAATTCTACGGTGAACTGGGCCTTGGCATCAGGACGCAGATACGGCATGAGCTCAGGCTCGTTGTGGCGTATGTCTGCCAGGATCTTGAGGAGCCTGTGGGACAGCGACAGGGCCAGAGGCATATATTCATCCGTGTCGATGCTGGCATAGCCGAACATCATTCCCTGGTCGCCGGCACCCTGGTCCTCGGGCTGCTCTCGCACGACGCCGCGGTTGATGTCGGCGCTCTGCTCGTGTATGGTGGAGATGATTCCGCAGGAGGAAGCATCAAATCCGTATTCCGCCTTGGTGTAGCCTATCTTCCTTATGACGCGGCGCACCGTATCCTGCACGTCCACATACGCTTTGTCGCTCCGCACTTCGCCGCCGACCACTACGAGTCCGCTGGTGCAGAATGTCTCACAAGCTACTTTTGCCTCCTTGTCCTGGCGGAGGAATTCATCAAGAATGGCATCTGAAATCTGGTCAGCGACTTTGTCGGGATGACCTTCGGAGACTGACTCCGATGTAAAGAGGTAGTTCATATTTTTAGCATTTTTTTACTCGGGGTTGCAAGCATTCAAATCTTTCCCCTGATGTTAACGGCTGCAAAGATACACTTTTCCTGCGACATTGCGGAGCGTTGTTGCAAATTTTTAACATAAGACAAAAGCCCTTTGTTTTCGTTTTTAGCGGGAAAAGTGCTATATTTGCGCCGTGCAATTTTTTATTAATTTCTAAGTTATTATGAACCAACTGTTTAGGTATGTACTCTCCTTTATTGGAGCAGTAATTCTATCTACTCTTTGCGTTTTCGCGCAGGTGACTACCTCTTCACTCAACGGTAAGGTCTCCGATGCCAACGGAGAGCCTGTTCCGGGCGTTGCGGTAGTTGCAGTCCACACCCCTTCAGGTTCGCAGTATCACGCTGTCACCAACGAGGAGGGTCGTTACTTCATCAACGGTATGCGTGCCGGAGGTCCATACACCGTTGAGGTAGTATGCCTTGGTTACCAGACGGTTACTTATACCGACATAACCCTTCAACTCGCAGAAAGCTACGCTCTTTCAGCAACGCTCAAGGATGATGCCGAGATGCTTTCTGAGGCTATGGTAATCTCAACTGCAGCTTCCAAGTTCGCTGTCGAGAAAACCGGTGCCGCCACCAACATCAACAACAGCCAGATCACAGCTCTTCCTACCGTAAGCAGGAGCATTACCGATGTGACCAGGCTTTCCCCTTACGGAGGAAACGGAATGAGCTTCGCAGGAGCTGACGGACGTACCGCCAACTTCACCGTCGACGGAGCCAACTTCAACAACAACTTCGGTCTTTCTTCCAACCTCCCTGGAGGTGGCAACCCTATCTCAATAGATGCCATCGAGGAAATGCAGGTTGTGATATCTCCTTATGACGTGCGCCAGACCAACTTCATCGGAGGTGGTGTGAACGCCATCACCAAGTCCGGTACCAACACAGTCAAGGGAAGCGTATATTCTTACCACCGCAATGAGAATATGCGAGGCAATGCAATTGAAGGCGAGGACATTTCAGGTGCCCGCGACAGGGACCGCAACACCACTTACGGCTTCACCCTTGGCGGACCTATCGTGAAGAACAAGCTCTTCTACTTCATCAATGCAGAGTACTCCAAGACTCCGACCGTAGCAAACCGCTGGAGAGGCTCTGAGGATGGTGTTGCTGATGCAGATGCAAACCTTTCCCGTACTACTCTCCAAGACCTCAAGACCGTATCCGACTTTGTCAAGAAAGAGTATGGATACGACACCGGCTCCTGGACTGATTTCCCTGCAGACGAGAGCAATATGAAGATTCTCGGTCGCATAGACTGGAACATCTCCGACAAACACAAACTTGCAGTCCGTTACAACTACACCCTCAACAGGAATTGGAGTGCACCTAACGCCTCCTCAATGGACGGCGGCTCTCGTATGCCAAGTGCACGTACTTCCGTGAACTCAATGTCATACGCCAACTCCATGTACTCCATAGACAACGTCGTAAGTACTGTTTCCTTCGACCTCAACAGCCGACTCAGCGACAATCTGTCCAACCAGTTGCTTGCAACCTATTCGAAGCTTGACGATGTCCGCGGCACCAATTCGGCAGATTTCCCGTTCATCGATATTCTCAAGACCAAGGATGACGGCAACCAGGACAACTACATCGCCCTCGGTTACGAGCTCTTCACCTGGAACAATGCGGTTCACAACACCGTAGCCAGCATCAAGGATGACCTTACCTGGTACAATGGCGACCACAAGGTTACTGCCGGAGCAAGCTTCGAGTATCAGATGGCCGACAACTCATATATGAGAAACGGTACCGGTTACTACCGTTACGCTTCCCTGGATGACTTCCTCAACAAGAAGGCTCCTGAGGTCGTTGCACTTACCTACGGATATGACGGAGAGACCAACCCGGCAGCCCGCGTCCAGTTCTACAAGGCAGGCATCTATGCCCAGGATGACTGGCAGGTGAACGACAACTTCAAACTCACCGCAGGCATACGTCTTGACGGTCTTTTCTTCAACAATGTTGACCTGATGACCAATGCTGCCATCTACTCATTGGACTGGAACCCTGACAACAACGTCAACACCGTTTACAAGAACGGACGTTACGGCCTTGTGGACGGCAACTACGTGCCTGATGCTAAGGGTGACTACATACGTACCGATGACGGCAAATATACCACTATCCCTAACCGCAAGTCAATCGACACCGGAAAGTGGCCTCAGGCAAGCATAAGCGTTTCTCCTCGAGTAGGTTTCACCTGGGATGTGTTCGGTGACAAGAGCCTCAAGTTCCGTGGAGGTACCGGTCTCTTCTCCGGACGTCTCCCACTTGTATTCTTCACCAATATGCCATCCAACTCCGGTATGGTGCAGTATCAGGCTAAGCTCGGTCCTACTGGCGACAGTGTCGATATGAACAAGTTCGCCGGCAATATCCTTACCAGCAAGGAGCTCTACAACAAGCTCGTTGAGCTCGGTTACCCTGAGACAATCGCTCCTGAAGACGGAACAATTTCTGGCAACTTCGCTGCAGTGGACTCCAAGTTCAAGATGCCTCAGGTATGGAAGAGCTCCCTCGCAATTGACTATGCATTCCCTACCTCCTTCCCATTCTCAATCTCCGCTGAGGGTATCTTCAACAAGACCATCAACGGTGTCGTACTCCGCGACTGGAGCGTGAAGGATCCTAACGGATTTGCAAGATTCAACGGCGCGGACAACCGTCCTATCTACGAGAACTCAAAGCTCAGCTATCTTGCTGACTACACTCCTGTCAAGGATGATGCCGGCAATATCGTAAACTACAAGCCGGTTTACAAGAATATGCCTAACGCATATGTTCTTGAGAACACCAACCAGGGTTATGGCTGGTCAGGTACCTTCACCTTGAATATGGAGCCGGTTGAAGGCCTTTCAATTATGGCTGCATACACCCACACCGTCAGCAAGGAACTCACCGGTATGCCGGGTTCAAACGCTTCTTCTGTGCTTTCTTACATCGGAACCGTTTACGGACCTAACAACCCTGGTCTCCACAACTCACAGTATGTTACCCCTGACCGTGTAGTTGCATCACTTTCTCACAGTGACCGCAGCGGCAACCATTTCAGCCTTATTTATGAGACCTGGAGGGGCGGATACAACTACTCCTATATGACTTCCAACGACATCAATGGAGACGGCTTCAACTACGATCTCATCTACATCCCGACTGATGAGCAGGTTGCAAAAAATGAGTTCCGTTTCGTGTCAGAGGATGACGCAAAGCGTTTCCTTGATTACGTGCACAACAACGAATATCTCAGCGCCAACCAGGGCAGGTACGCAGAGTCCTACAGCCTGTATTCTCCTTGGGTTCACAGACTTGACTTCAGCTACAAGCACGACTTCTCCATCAAGGCAGGCAAGAATACCAACAAGCTTCAGCTCAGCATCGATATGAAGAATGTTCTCAACCTCTTCAACTCCAGCTGGGGTGTCAGCAAGTATCTCAACCCTGCACTCGGAAGCGACAATCCTCGTATCCTCAAGTATGAGGGTCTTGACGCAGAAGGATATGCTACCTTCTCTACAGCAAAGGCCGTCAACGGAAGTGTTGAGACCTTCGTGCCTCTTCACGCTATCGGCCAGTGCTGGTATGCATCCGTGGGTATCAAGTACATGTTCAACTAATAAAGTTGTATAGTTATGAAACTCAAGAATATTTTTGCAACCATTCTTGCAGGACTCGCAATATTCAATTCCTGTGTTCAGGAGGAGGAAATGTTCCTTTCCGAGGTTCGCGTGTCCTCTTCATATATCGGAATTCCTGCTACCGGAGGCAGCAAGACCATTACCCTTACCGCAAACGGTGACTGGGCTATCGATGTCCCTGCAACCGTAGCAAAATGGCTCACTGTAAACCCTGTATCCGGAAAAGCCGGTACCGTGGAAGTGACTTTCACCGCAGCTGAGACCGCAACCACCAACAGTGCTGCTCTCTATGTGATCTGCGCAGGCAAAAGCCAGACTATCAACGTGCTTCAGCAGACTGAAAAAGTTGATCTTCCTATCTCTTCATCCAAGGTGGTGAATGCCGCCGAGGACGGAACAACCTGGCGTGTGAAGGGTGTTGTCAGAGGTATCGAGAATACCACCTACGGCAACTACTATCTCGATGACGCTGACGGCTCTGTATATGTTTACGGTACCCTCAACAACGGTGAGGCAAAGAAATTTGCCGCACTCGGAATCGAGGCAGGTGATATCATCACTGTAGAAGGAAAGCGTGGCAGCTATAATGGCAACCCTCAGCTTGTAAATGTTGATGTTATTGCCATCGAAAAGTCCCTTATCAAGGTTGAGGAAGTGGATCCTGAGAACGCCGAGTTCCCTAAGGAAGGCGGAAGGGTTTTTGTGACCCTGACTGTCAAGGGAGATGGCGTAATGGCTGTTGTGCCTGATGCAGCAAAGAGCTGGCTCAGCGTTGGAGGAATTGCTGTCGATGGAGAACAGGCTGTAGTTCAACTCGTTGCAGCTGCGAACGCGGGCGGCGACCGCAGCGTACAGCTGACCTTCATGACTCCAAAGGGCGATAAGGAGTACACTGCTGTGCTTGATCTTACCCAGAAGGGTTCCATCATCGATGCGACCGCTGCAGAGATCAACGCCGCCGAAGACGGTTCCACCCAGTATCGCATTACCGGTGTCGTAAGCAAAGTCGCCAACACCAAGTATGGCAACCTCTACATCAAGGATGCTACAGGAGAGGTATATGTTTACGGAACCAACGATTTCGCAACCTCAGGAATTGAGGAAGATGATATCGTTACCGTTGTAGGTCCTAAGACTTCCCATAACGGAGCTCCTCAGATGAAGAACGTCACCGTTGAGAAGAGAGTTCCTGTTCAGGATATCGACCTCGCCTCTTTCCGTGCCCTTAAAAACAATAAGGAAGCTTGGTACAAGATCAGCGGCACGGTCGTTAAGAGCAGCGAGGAGGGTACCAAGTTCGACCTTGAGCAGTATGGCAACTTTGCCCTTTCTGACGGCACCACCGAAGTTTACGTTTATGGCGTAAAGACCGGTTGGGGCGGAGCAAAAGGCCAGTTCGGTACTCTTGGAGTTAAAGAGGGCGACAATCTTACCATCATCTGCTACAAGACCTCATACAATGAACTCGTCGAGGCTGACGGCTGCGTTTACGTATCACACGAGCCAGCTCAGGTTCAATGAGATCAAGGTGACTTACAAGCAATAATAACAGCCGGTATGGGCAGGCACGTCATACGCCTGTTCCGTTCCGCCTGATGATCAGGGGATGGCCATTCCGAATGGCCATCCCCTTTTTGCATAGCCGGCAGAGCCATGCAGATTGTTGGTAAGAGTACTTCTGAAATAGAACACCCCGGAGGGTAGGGAAGTGGTAACCTTCGAAGATTCTTTGCAAATAGGTAAAAATATTTCCGGATACCCATCCAGGGGCTGGTCCGAAAGACCGGCCCCTGTTGCATCTGGCCCCGGCTTATTAAAAAACGATTAAGAAAAACGGCAACGGATGGGAAATTATTTTTTTATGATTATCTTTACAAACTTAAATAAGAATAAACCAAAAATATTTAATAAATGAAACTGAAACACATATTTTTCGCGATGGCGGCTTCAATCGCCGTTCTCGCAGGATGTCAGAAACCGGTTGAGCTTGGACCGGAAGAGGTGACAATTCTCAGTCCTTCCGAAACCGTTATCGATGTGCCGGTAGAAGGAACGGAATTTACCGTCAGCCTCAAGGCTACTGTTGACTGGGCTCTCCAGGGATATACCGACGAAGTCCGCAGCTGGCTCTCCATCTCTCCTGATTCAGGAAAGGCGGCAAAGGATGCTCAGACCATTACCGTGAAGGTGCTCGCCAACGAAGACGTTGACCGCAAGGCCGACATCGTTTTCTATGGCAATATCATGTGCAAGGCTCCTCTCACCATCAATCAGCCGGGTGCAAAGGGAGTATTCGAGACCATAAGCGTCAAGGAATTCCTTGATCTCAAGGACACAAAGACCGAGTACGCCATTCACGGAAAAATAAGCGATGTCAGCAAGAATGCGTCAGGCAAATATTGGGGCCTCACACTTACTGACGAGACCGGTTCAGTCGCCTGTCCTTTCATCGAGAATTGGGATGAGTTCCCTCTCAAGAATGGCGATATCATCACCATCAAGGGTGTGTACAGCTATTATGAGCAAAAGAATCAGGACCAGCTTGCCAACGGCACCATCATCTACTACGAGGCTGTTGAGGCTCCTGTAGGCACTCCAAAGGGCAGCGGTACTGCCGATGACCCATTCAACGCCACCGCAGCCAATGCAAAATGCGTTGAGGTCGGCAGCACGGCAAGCACCGAGGACTACTATGTGAAGGGAAAGATCGTATCCATCTCCAAGCCTGAGGATATGGTCAGCTACGGCAACGCCACCTTCTACATCTCCGACAACGGAAGTGCCGATGAAGAGCAGTTCTATGTTTACAGATTGTATGATTTCGGTGGAGAAAAGTTCACCACCTCCGACAAGATCAAGGTTGGCGACGAGGTCGTTGTGAAGGGTAAGCTCGTGAACTACGGCGGCAATACCCCTGAAATGACCCAGGGGGGACAGCTCGTAAGCATCAATGGAGAGACCGGCAACGGCGGCGGTGGAGACAATCCTGGCGATGATGATGTTACCAAGCCTGAAAACATCAC
>SFJB01000074.1 GCA_004555145.1 Bacteroidales bacterium
TGCAGTCCGGCCAATCCATAAAAATCAGGAAGCGCTCCTTCTGTTTGTTGGCATAACTGTTCTCCGCATACTTGTAGGACGACATTGCCGAGTAATAGAGTATGTCCTCGCGATAGACGTTGTCCGCATCTTCCTTGAGTATGTTCTTGAATGCCACCCTGGAGGCCTTGTAATCCTCCATCTTGTAGTACAACTTGGCGTTCTCGTATGCCTTCCTGTCCAGCCTCTCCCCGAGATCCTCAAGCATATGGCGGCAAATGTCGAGATTGGTGGATTCAGGGTGGTTGATCATATAGGCGCTTATCGCGTTCATCGCGGTGTAGGTAGGCGTCTGGTCAAGCTCGTAACGGAGAGTGGCCTTGTAGAGGCAGTCCACCCTGAGGAACTCGGCGCTCTCGGCAAGAGGGCTGTAGGGATAAGTCGAGATGAACTTGGAGAAGTTCGTCTCGGCGGTGTAATAATCTCCCATGGAGTAGTTGCTCAGGCCCCAGTAATACTGGACCGTATCCTCCCTGGCGGTACCTCCGACCAGCAGGGAGAGGGACTCGAAGAGCTGGGCGGATTTGGTGTATTTTCCCTTGTTGAAATAGTCGAACGCCGCTGCATACTTAGCGTCAGCGTCATTGCTCTCCAGCATGAGGTCATACTGGGATTTGCAAGCCTGGAAGGCAAGCGCTGCAAGCAGCAAGATAGGCAATAATCTCTTCATCTTCATTTCTTCAGATATTTTTCGGCGTCAAGCGCTGCACGGCATCCCGATGCGGCTGCATTGATCGCCTGTCTGTAATGCGGGTCCTGCACGTCTCCTGCCGCAAACACGCCCTCAACATTGGTGCGGCTGCTGACACCGTCAGTGACTATGTATCCGTTGGCATCGGTCTGCACCCACTTGGAGAAAAGCTCCGAAACCGGATGGTGACCTATTGCCAGGAAGAACCCGTCCACCTGTATATCAAAAACCTCGCCATTCTTTCTCTCAAGCCTGGCGCCGGTGACCCCATTCTCGTCCCCCAGCACCTCGCGGGTGTTGCAGTTCCAGAGTATCTCTATATTCTCGGTGTTCTTCACGCGCTGCTGCATGGCCTCGGATGCGCGGAGCACGTCCCTGCGCACTATCATGTACACCTTGCGGCAAAGACCGGCCAGGTAGCTCGCCTCCTCGCAGGCGGTATCTCCCCCACCCACTACCGCAACATCCTTGCGGCGGTAGAAGAAACCGTCGCAGGTTGCGCACGCGGACACACCCAATCCGCGGTACTTGAGCTCCGACGGGAGGCCAAGGTACTTCGCGGTCGCACCGGTGGCAATAATCACGGCATCCGCTTCGATTTCGGCACCGGAATCCAGCGTGAAGCGGAAAGGGCGCACATCCAGGTCAACTGAAGTCACACTGCCCCTGCGTATGTCGGCACCGAGCTCAGCAGCCTGCTGCCTCATATCGGACATCAGCTTGTTGGCATCCACACCTCCCGGGAAACCGGGGAAGTTCTCGATTACGGTAGTGGTGGTGAGCTGGCCTCCCGGTTCCATTCCTTCATACAGCACAGGCGCCAGCGCAGCCCTCGAAGCATAGATGGCAGCCGTATATCCAGCCGGGCCGCCGCCGATTATCAGACACTTTATATGTTCCATAATAACAAAATTAACACATATTTTTGAAAGCTTCAAAATAAATCATATCTTTGCGGTAACCATATTCTAATTCCCGACACATTTGTAATGAAAGCGAAGACTCTGTCAGCTCCGACTCTTGACGAATTCAAAGTTTTATTGAGAAACAAGAACCTCAAGGCCACTCCGCAAAGGGTTGCCGTTCACGAAGCCATGCTCAGCATCGGCCACGCCAGTGCAGATATGGTCGTAGAGCATATCAAAGCCCGCGAGAACGGCCCGTCCGTCACCGTGGCTTCGGTTTACAACACTCTCACGTCTCTTGCTGATCTGGGCATTTACCATCGCAGGCTCAGCTCGAACAACAAGATGTACTTCGACGTCAACACTTTCAAACATCTTCATCTTTACGACTCCGTCAACAACAGTTTCCAGGATGTCATCGACGATGAACTGATGGCCTTTGTCGAGAGCCGCCTCAAGCAGCGCAAAGTGAAAGGATTCAAAATCGACTCCATCGACATCCAGCTCATCTGCCATCCTACCAGAAGGAGAAGCGTCAAGCGCTAGCCCCTGCTTCTCTTCCGGGAACTACAGTTCCTTGCGCCATCGCGCCAGAGGGATTCCCAACTGTCCCCTGTACTTGGCTATCGTGCGCCGCGCCACCTTGTAGCCGTGTTTCTCCATCTCGACCACCAGCTGCTCATCGGTGAGAGGCTTGCGCTTGTCTTCCGCATCCACGCACTCCTGGAGCACCTTCTTGAGTTCCCTTGTGGACACCGATTCGCCGTCCTTGTTCTCCATTCCTTCGGAAAAGAAATACTTCAGAGGGTAGATTCCGAAATCCGTCTCTATGTACTTGCTGTTCACGACTCGGGAGATGGTGGAAATATCGAAGCCCGTCTTCTCCGCTATATCCTTAAGCACCATAGGTTTGAGCTTGGTCTCATCCCCCGTTGCGAAATATTCGTACTGATATTGGAGTATCGCATCCATTGTGCGGGTGAGGGTGTTCTGCCTCTGCTTAAGCGCTTCCACGAACCACTTGGCGGAATCCAGTTTCTGCCGCACGAAAGCCGCTGCCTCCTTCTGTTCCCTCTCGGATGAGTTCTTCGAGGAGAGAAGCAGGTCGGCGTATTTCTTGTTGACCCTGAGCTCAGGGACGGAGAAACGGGGCATCGAAAAGGATAGCTGCCCGTCATTATCCTCAAGTATAAAGTCAGGGACAACCTGCTGAGTCTCAGCCTCATAACTGTCTCCGACCTCCCCTCCCGGCGAAGGGTTGAGCTTCACTATTCTGGCCATCGCCTTCTTCAGCCTGGCCTCGCTCATACCTGTCCGGGAAATGATTTTCTGGAAATGCCTGTTCGAGAACTCCTGGAAGAAATCCTTGAGTATTCTTTCAGCATCCTGCACCTCCGGAGTCTGCTTGCAGGTCTGGAGCTGGAGCAGGAGACACTCCCTGAGGTCCCTTGCCCCCACACCGGTAGGCTCGAAATCCTGGATTATTCTCAGCACGGACAGCACCTCATCAGCATTGGTGTCGATTCCCGCCCTGAACGCGAGGTCGTCCACTATGGATTCTATGTCCCTCCTGAGGTAGCCGTCATTGTCCAGGGAACCTATCAGGAATGCCGCTATGTCATACTGGTGCTTGTCAAGATTGCGGCAGCCCAGCTGGTCCATAAGGCTCTGGTTGAAACTCGTCTTGACCGAGAAGCTGTTGTATTCCGGACGCGGATCCTTGCCCCAGTTGTTCACGCGGGTCTTGTAGGACGGGATGTAATCGTCGTCCTTCAGTTCGTCTATGGAGATGTCCTTGCTTTCTTCCGAACGGTTAGGGTCAGGACTGTCATCCAGCACGGGATTCTCCTCCAGCTCAGAACGGATTTTCTGCTCCAGACTCTGAATCGGAAGCTCCAGGAGCTTGATGGTCAGAATCTGAAGCGGAGACATCTTCTGTGTCTGCTTAAGTTCGAGTCCCTGCTTTATCATAGAATTGTATCCTCTTCAAGTTGACTTGTATCCGCCCTGCCTATGCTCGGATAGCGGAACTTTTCACGCACTATGAATGCATCCGGATAATCTGCCTTTATGCGCCTGCACAGGGATTCGGCTTCAGCCCTGTTGCGGAAGTTGCCCACCGTCACCTTGAAGTTCGGGGCGGCGTAGCTTCTGTAAACCTGTATGCGCGGATACTGACTATTGAAGCGCCGGAGAACCGCCAGCGACGCCTCCCTGGCACCGCGCGCGCTGCTGCTGTATATGCGTATGCGGAAGCCGTTGGTGAGTTTGGACGCGTCAGAGGCCGTCTTGGAGAGCAGGGCTGAGCGCAGCTGAGGGGACTGGACCAGTACCACGTTGTCGGGAAGGGCCGAGAAAATGTCCATTCCCAGAAGCGCAGAGTCCACCTGGACCTCCACTCCCGCCTGCTCGATTTCCGGTCCTGTGACGGTCTCGACATCCTGGGCCGCAAGGGGAAGGACGCCGAGCGCGAGTATTGTCAATATTGCGGCGATTGTTCTTTTCATTTTTCGATTCCTGTCAAACTGTCGAGTTTGATGTCTTTGATTTCAATATTCTTGCCAAGGCCTCCGCGAAGCGCTGCACGCGCGCTCACGTCGGCGGTAAGTCGGCTCATCACCGAGTCATCGCTTATAAGACGCAGGAGCTGGAAGGGGTTGAATCCGTCAGCAATCTGCCCCTTGAGCGGTATGGTATAGTTCTTCTGCGCGTGGCCTTCAACCATAAGCTGGTCGGCAGTCAGAAGAAGGGCTGGGGCCGTGTCCAGTTTCAGCACGGCATTCACATCAGTTATTTCGAAACCCACTGTGGGATTGTCAACTCCGACCTCCACCAGCAAGGTCACGCCGTTAAGGCCCTGGGGAGAGACGGAAAGCAGCCGGAAGGAAGTGAGAGCGATGTCCTTCACCCCCTTCCCGCAGGAAGTAAGCAGCAAGCACGCTGCAATAAAAATAATGCCAAACCTTTTCATTACGAACTACAAATATAAGAAAAATCCATATTATCTTTGTCGGTGAAATGAAAAAGGTATATATAGAGACATACGGTTGCCAGATGAATGTAGCTGACACCGAAGTAGTGTTCTCCATCCTCTCGAAGGAGGGCTACGAACGCTGCGAAGACATCAATGCCGCAGACGTGATTATGGCGAACACCTGCTCCATCAGAGACAACGCCGAGCAGCGGATACTGGGAAGAATAGAGCAGTTCAACCTGCAGCGCAAGGCCCGCCCCGGCACCCTCGTGGGCATACTCGGATGTATGGCGGAACGCCTCAAGGAAGCCTTGCTCGACTCCGGCAAGGTGGACATCGTGGCGGGACCGGACAGCTACCGCAAACTCCCCGAGCTGCTGGCGGCGGCAGGAGACGGGAAGCCGCAGATCGACGTGCTCCTCTCGCGCGAGGAGACCTACGCCGACATCTCCCCGGTCAGGCTGGACCGCAACGGGGTGTCCGCGTTCATATCCATAATGCGCGGGTGCAACAACGTATGCTCATACTGCGTGGTACCTTACACCCGTGGCGCCGAACGCAGCCGCGACTGGAGAACGATAGTGCGCGAGGCGTGCGAATGTGCGTCAGCCGGGTACAGGGAGATCACGCTGCTCGGCCAGAACGTGGACTCGTACCGCGACGGGGATGTGGATTTCGCCGCCCTGCTCGCCAAGGTCGCCGAAACGGTGCCCGACCTGAGGATAAGGTTTTCCACCTCCAACCCCCAGGACATCTCTGACGAAGTCCTGCGCACGATGTCGTCCCACGCCAACATATGCCACCACATCCACCTTCCGGTGCAGTCCGGCTCCGACCGCATACTCGAAAAGATGCGCCGCCGCTACAGCCGCGAATGGTACCTTTCCCGCGTGGACAGGATACGCGAATTCATGCCAGACTGCGCCATCACCACCGATGTCATAGCCGGGTTCTGCTCGGAGACCGAGGAGGACCACAGAGACACCCTGAGCCTCTTCGAGAAGGTGGGATTCGACGCAGCCTTCATGTTCTACTACTCCGAGCGCCCGGGCACACTCGCGGCGCGCAAGTACCCCGATGACGTGGACATACAGACCAAGACCAGGAGACTGGAGGAGATCATAGCACTGCAGAACCGTCTCTCCCTGGAGAGCAACAGGCGCGACCTGGGCAAGTGTTTCACCGCCCTGGTGGAAGGTCCGTCCAAGAAGGACCCGGCACAGCTCTGCGGCCGCAATCCGCAGAACAAGATGTGCGTGTGGACGGATAGCGTGCACAAGGCAGGCGATTTCGTGGAGGTGGAAGTGCTCGACTGCACCCAGGCCACCCTGCTGTGCAAATTGAAAGAATAGTTGAACAAATACTCTTAAACTATGAAAATCAAAGACTTATGCGCGAGTGAGAGACCTCGCGAGAAAATGCTTTCCCAAGGGGTGGAGAGCCTTAGCAACGGAGAGCTGCTGGCGGTGCTGATACGCAACGGGCACGGGAGTTCAAGCGCCCTGGACCTGGCATCGATGCTGCTCAATTCTTTCGACGGCAAGCTCACGCCGCTGTTCAACGCTTCAGCGGACACACTGTGCGCCCTGAAAGGCCTGGGGCCGGGGAAGGCGTGCTGCATCCTGGCGGCAGCCGAGCTGGGGAAACGCTTCATCAGCGAGCGTGCCCAGGAAGGGATGGCGCTAGTCAGCGCGAGGATGGTCTATGACCTGCTCATCCCCCGCCTCAAAGGACTCAAGCACGAGGAGTGCTGGGTGCTCCTTCTCGACGAAGGCCAGCGCCTGATACACAAGCAGATGCTCAGTCTGGGCGGAAGCAGGGCCACGGTAATCGACATACGCCTGCTGATGTCCCTGGCGCTGGAGAAGAAGGCCTCGGGCCTGCTTCTCGCCCACAACCATCCCAGCGGCAATCCCGAGCCAAGCACGGCAGACGTAAAGCAGACCGAAGCGCTGCACAATGCGGCTTCGGCCTGCGGTATAATGCTTCTTGATCACGTGATCATCTGCGACAACTCATTCTTTTCCTTCGCAGACGAGCGCAAATACAGAACTTAAGGCTCTGGCTGGCACTGGGTTTGCCTGCTTTTGGCTAGGGTTGGGTGCCGCTTTTTGGCCATTTCTGGGTTTGCCTTTGCCCGGGTTTGCCAGGGGCTGGGTGCCGGCTGGGTACTGGTCAGCATTGGGCTTGCTGTGGCCCGGTGCCGGCTGGGTACTGCCTGCCGCCAGGTTTGCTAATCACCGTAGTCAATAGGTGGGAGGTCGTCCTTGATATAGCGGTTCATTCGCCTCAATTCCATCGCAATGCCCACAAGCACCGCCCCGAAAAGCACGATGGCACCAGCCACCAAAAACACGATCAGAGTAGCTCCCAAGCTGTAGTTGAAGATGCAGAATATGGACAGGACGAGCATCAGAAGCCCCGCTAAGGTGAGCCAGCCGGAGCCCGGAGCACCGAGTGTGCGGATGTCCCCTGAAAGTCCCATAACCATAAAGCTGTGATACATAAGCCATATTCCGAGAATTACCGGCAGGAGTATTCTTGTGACGCCCGGGAAGGCACAGAGGAATATGCCCGCGAGGATGTCGATTGTGGCGCCAAACAAGTTGTAGCCCCTCATCATAAATAGGTTACGGCTCTCCAACGCAACCACAAGACTGATGATACCGCTGATAAGCATCACGACACCAAAGATGACGGACACGGCAATATAGGTATCGAAGGGATTGCAGAAGAGCACAATTCCAAAAGCAACGGCCAGGATTCCGGCCACAAGAAAGAGCCACCATCTGTTGATGACCCTGCTTGCCTTTCCGGCAAGCTGCTGAAAGATATTTGACATATTAAAAACGTGGCATTAGAGCCCAACATACAAGATATGCAACAAGTCCGCAACCGCCTGCAAGGGTAAGAATCACAAACAATATGCGGATAAGGGTGGAATCTACATTTAAATACTCGGCTATGCCACCGCACACGCCACTAATCTTCACATCGGTCGAAGATAAGGTCAGTCTTTTTGCCATAATCATATAATACTACTTTACTTCATTCGCGCTCGCGCACCACTCGCTGCCGCTGTGCTTCTGCTGCCGCTGTGCGCTCACGCTCATTTCGCAAATATAGGAAAAATTTGTTACTTCGGTTTAAGAAATTTATGCTATGATTCTTCGACAAAAGCGTTGCTGAACATTTTTCTGTTATTCCTTGATGAAAAATCGCTTTACAAGTAGTATATTTGCAGTCAGTTATGGCTTTACTACTTGTATATCTGCTAGGCGCGATGTGTATCTCCTTCCTGTGCTCCGTACTGGAAGCGAGCCTGATGTCAACGCCGATTTCATACATCACCATGCGCGAGGAGGAGGGATACAAACTTGCTTCGAAGTTCAAGCACTTCAAGCAGGAGAGCTCGCGGCCAATTGCTGCCATCCTTGCCCTCAACACCATCGCCAACACAATCGGCGCTGCAGGCGTAGGCGCGCAAGCCACCGAAGTTTTCGGCTCCAAATGGTTTGGTCTGGTCAGCGCCATCACGACCATACTCATACTCGTATTCTCCGAGATCATCCCTAAAACCATAGGCACAACCCGCTGGAGATCCTTGATGGGCTTTACCACGAGGGCAATTTCCGTTCTCATAGTCATTATGTATCCGCTGGTGATTCTTGTCGAGGGACTCACAAAGTTGATTACGCCCAAGGACCACGAAACGGCCGTATCCCGCGAGGAAGTGAGCGCTATGGCCAACGTGGCAGAGGAAGAGGGTGATCTCGAGGAGGATGAAAACGCTATCATCCAGAACCTTATCAACATGGATGAAATCACTGCGGCGGACGCTATGACCCCTCGAGTCGTCTGCCATATTGCGCCTGAATCCATGACTATGAAAGCCTTCTACAAGGATAAGAGTTTCCTTCACCACAGCCGTATTCCCGTTTACGATAAGGACGACGAGTATATCACCGGCTACATTCTGAGGATGGACGCACTGCAGCTCCTTGCCGAAGACCAGTTCGACCGCAAGCTCGGCAGCATCAAGAGGGAAATCGCTTCCTTTAAAGAGGATGCTCCCCTGGATATGATTTGGGACGAAATGCTCAGCAAGGACGAGCAGATTGCCGTCATCATTGACGAATACGGTGGATTTCAGGGCATTCTTACCCTCGAGGACGTCATTGAGACCCTGCTCGGAAGCGAAATCGTGGACGAGAAAGACACCGTCCGCGATATGCAGCAATTCGCCAAAGACCGCTGGCGCAAACTGAACCCCAACGCCAAAGTCATTGAGCCCCAGCCCGGCGACAACTCCTCCGAAGACGACGATTAGCCCCTTTCGGGATCAAAT
>SFJB01000075.1 GCA_004555145.1 Bacteroidales bacterium
TCATTCTTACTAAGTATCCTGGCGCTTCTGGCCGGATACCTCTTCTACGGGAAACTGGTGGAGAAGGTATTCCACCCTGAGCCTTCACGTGTCACCCCGGCAGTATCCAAGGCCGACGGTGTGGATTTCATCGCAATGCCGAGCTGGAAGGTTTATATGATCCAGTTCCTGAACATTGCAGGCACAGGGCCCATATTCGGAGCCATTATGGGCGCGAAGTTCGGACCGTCTTCCTACCTCTGGGTGGTGTTCGGCTGCATATTTGCCGGTGCGGTGCACGACTACCTCAGCGGTATGCTTTCGCTCCGCAATGACGGCGCAGGTCTTCCCGAGCTCATAGGAAAGTACCTCGGGAAAACCACCAAGACCGTGATGCTCTGCTTCTCGCTGCTGGTACTGGTGCTGGTGGGTGCGGTGTTCGTGTACAGTCCCGCCATCCTGCTGGGAGACATAGCCGGCGACGGATCCACCAATGCCGTGATGTGCTGGGTAGGCGTTATCTTCATTTATTACATACTCGCTGCAATATTGCCCATAGACAAGCTTGTGGGGAGGATTTATCCTATTTTTGCCGCCGCCCTGCTGTTTATGGCGGTTGCACTGTTGGTATGCCTGCTCGTCAAGTGGCCAAGCCTGCCTGAATTCTGGGACGGGCTCGGCAACCTCGGCCAGGATCAGGGTCTGATTTCCGGTCAATCCATTTTCCCTTGCCTCTTCATCACCATTGCCTGCGGGGCTATAAGCGGCTTCCACGCCACTCAAAGCCCTATGATGGCGCGCTGTATGAAGAACGAACGCCTCGGCCGCCCGGTATTCTACGGTTCGATGATCACCGAAGGCGTGGTCGCCCTCATCTGGGCAGCCATAGGCTCCTACTTTTTCTTTGACGGCGGAGCGGCCGAACTCGGCTCAAGCCTCAGCGCCGCAGCTCCTACCGTAGTATCCAAGGTGTCCATCGCCTGGCTCGGCGTGGTGGGCGGCGTTCTCAGCATCATAGGCGTGGTGGTTGCCCCTATCACCAGCGGCGACACTGCCTTCCGCAGCGCCAGGCTCATCATTGCCGATTTCCTGCACTCCGACCAGAAGCCTATAGGCAGGCGCCTTGTCATCTGCATCCCGCTATTCGCCCTCTCAGCCCTGCTGCTATGGTTCAACATCGCCAACGAGGACGGATTCAACATCATATGGCGCTATTTCGGCTGGGCCAACCAGACCCTCTCCGTGTTCACGCTCTGGATGCTCAGCGTCTTCCTCGTGCGCGAACGCAAGGGCTACGGTTACCTGATGGCCCTCATTCCTGCTGCCTTTATGACATCGGTATGTCTGACCTACATTGCCACGGCAAAGATAGGTTTCAACCTGCCTGCCGCCAGCATACCTTTTCTCGGCATAGGTACTTTTATCCTGAGCATTGCAATATTTTTCCTCTGGAAGTCCCGCAGAAAGCCTTCAGCTTGTTGAAAATCTGAAACTTTCGTATATTTGCATATTATGGAGAAGCGCCGCCTCACACAGGAGCCACTGAACTCCTCCAGGATAAAGCTGATACGTTCGCTGCGGGACAAGAAATTCCGTGACGAGTACGGCTTGTTCGTGGTGGAAGGGGAAAAGATGGTGCGCGAGCTCTGCGACTCCGGGTACGAGCTGGAAGCAATCTATCGCGAGGAGGAGATCGGAAGCGCGATGATGGAGCGCATCTCACTCTGTTCCAGCGCCTCTCCGGTGCTTGCCCTGGCCAGGATACCGGAGCGCGACAGCCGCGAATCCAAGCCCGCACCCGGTCTGTGCCTGGCACTGGATTCGGTACGCGACCCGGGCAATGTGGGCACCATCCTTCGCAGCGCAGACTGGTTCGGAATAAGCAGGGTTTACCTGTCCGAAGACTGCGCCGACATCTACAACCCCAAGGTGGTGCAGGCATCGATGGGCTCGCTGTTCAGGGTGAAGATAAGCGTGTGCGACGTGGCGGAGCTCTGCCGCAACTTCCGGTCCGTGGGCAAAGACGTGTTCGGCACCGTTCTGGACGGGGAGGACATCTACCGCTGCGAACTCCCGGACGAGGGTCTGATCGTGATGGGAAACGAATCCCGGGGCATAAGCGAAGCTGTCAGGCGCGAGCTCAGCCGGAGACTACGCATACCGTCCTTCGGGGGCAGCAGGGCCGAGTCCCTGAACGTGGCGGTAGCAACAGCAGTGACATTGTCGATTTTTAGATGCAAATGAAATATAATTCCTTCATAATCATAGCGTTGCTTGCGCTTAGCTCATGTAGCACTACAAGTCTGGTGCCGCCAGGAGAGTATCGCCTCTCATCCAATGACATCGTGATAGAAGGGCATGAGAAAATCAGCACCTCCGAACTGTCAGCCTACGTCCGCCAGCAGGGCAACAACTCCTTCCTTGGCCTGAATCCCCTGCTCAGCATCTACAACTGGTCCAACGGCAGCGGCAAGGGCATAAATGCACTCTGGGAGCTCATAGGTACCCCTCCGGTCATCTTTGACCCCGATCTGGTGTCGGTATCAGCCGAGAACATACGCGAGCATCTGCGTTACCTTGGCTACTACGACGCGCAGGTCATCCCCCACGTGAAGACCAGGAACAGGGTAGCAAAAGTGGAATACCGCGTCATCCCTGGCACACGCCTGAGGATTGACGACATCATCTTCGATGTGCCGGCAGGCGATTTCAGCGACGAATTCTACGCCGATCTTGGGAACGTCACCGTACGCGTGGGAGACTACCTCTCCGAACAGAGCCTCGAAAACGAAACTGTGCGAGGAGCGTCTTACTTCAGGAACCTCGGTTACTACAATTTTAACAAAAACCACTATTTCTTCGAAGCGGACACGCTTGGCGAACGCAATATACTGCATTATGGCATAAGGGGTTACACACGCAACGACAGCCCTGAAAGCGACGCTCCGATAGTAAAGTACAACATACGCAGCGTGGACATAAGCCACCCCGCCGACATCAAGTTCAGCGAGAAGTTGCTGCGCCAGTTCAACAGCATCGTCCCGGGCGAATACTACAGCGAGGACGTGGTGAACAAGACCTACTACCGTATGTCGGCGTTGAACCTGTTCAGCGGCGTAAACATTGAGCTCGCCCCATCCGACAGCGCTGCGCTCGACTGTCACATACGCCTCAGCGGTGCTGACCAGCTCGGGTTCAAAGCCAATCTCGAACTCTCTTCAAACTCCTCCGGCCTGCTCGGAGCCTCACCTCAGCTCACAGTCTACCACCGCAACATCTTCGGCGGCGGGGAATGGCTGAACCTTGGTTTCACCGGCAACTGGCAGTTTATGCCCGGTTCGAACGTGCACTCCACAGAATGGAGCGCGTCCGCCAGTCTGAGCTTTCCAAAGGCCCTGGGTTACCCGGTGCGCAAAATCAAGGGCAACTACATCCCACGCACGGAGATAAAGGCTTCGTACAACTACCAGAACCGTCCCGAGTACAGGCGCAGCATCGCCAATATCTCATACGGCTACACGGGACGCATAGGAAACCGTGTCCAGTACCAGTTCTACCCTCTCCAAGCGAGCCTGGTGAAGCTATATTCGATGAGCGACGATTTCTCGCTCACGATGATCGAGAACCCTTACCTCTGGGACACTTTCATGGACAAGTTCGACATAGGTTCCGGAGGCACGCTCTACTACACCACTGACGCGTCTATCGTGCCAAAGGCACCATACAGCTTTGCACGCGTATCCCTGGACCTTGCAGGCAACATACTCTCCCTGTTCAACGATATGCTGCCCGTGGACGAGAACGGACGCCGGCTCGCCCTCGGTCTGCCGTACTCCCAGTACGTGCGCCTGGATCTCCAGATGGGCAAATCATTCGCCCTTGGCAAGAAGCAGAAGGCATCGTTTGCGCTACGCTTCAGCGGAGGCATGGGTATGGGATTCTCTAACTCCTCGGCGCTTCCGTTCGAAAAGCAGTTCTACTGCGGCGGCGCCGGAAGTATGCGCGGCTGGCAGGTGCGTTCCCTCGGCCCGGGTTACGATCCCCTGGAGGACTTCTTCATCATACCGAGCCAGACCGGCGATATGAAGCTCGAGCTGGATGCAGAGCTTCGCTTCCCGCTCTTCTGGAAACTGGAAGCCGCGATTTTCGCCGAGGCGGGCAATATATGGAGGATGGACGAGTTCAAGGGAGCTTTTCCGGGAAGCGTAGCCGCAGACTGGGGCACAGGACTCAGAATAAACCTGGATTTCATACTCCTGCGTCTCGACGCCGGATTCAAGGTGCACGACCCTGCCCGCGAGGCAGGCCAGAGGTGGCTGAATCCTTCCAGCTGGGTGGGACGGGGCAACTACGCCGTACATTTCGGAGTAGGTTATCCATTTTAGTTTTAGCAAGTTAGAATTGGTTAGTTATATTATTACTTTATGAAAATTCTTATTTATCAGGCAATATGCAGACTTTGGGGGAAGGGCAAATTTTCCTCCTGGGACAACAGGACATTCAGGTACCTGAAAAACCTGGGCGTGGACTATCTCTGGCTGACAGGGGTGGCCAGGCACTCGAGCGGAGAAGATTACGTCAAGGGAGATCCGGGCTGCCCTTATTCCATAATCGATTGGATGGACGTGAATCCATACCTTGCAAGCGATCCTGAAAGGCGTATGGTGGAATTTGAGAACCTCGTGGAGAGAGCCCACCGCAACGGCCTGAAGATTATGATTGATTTCATTCCCAACCACGTGGCCAAGGGCTACAATGGCCCTATCCCTACCCTGGACTGGCACGACGGTGACTGGACTGATACCAGAAAGGTGGACTGGAACAACCCTGCCACCTTTGACAATATGCTTTCTGTACTCCAGTTCTGGAAAGAGAAAGGCGTGGACGCCTTCCGCTGCGATATGGTGGAACTGGTGCCGCGTGAGCCTCAGATAAGGCTTCTTTCCGCACTGAAGGCAGATTACCCTGAAACTCTTTTCGTGGCTGAGGTCTACAATATGGACAACTATTCTGCCTTCCTGAACGAAGTGGGCTATGACCTGCTCTACGACAAGTCCGGAATGTATGACACCCTTATGTCCGTCTGCTCTGGCAAGGGCAGTGCCCGCGCCCTGAGTTGGAACTGGCAGAAGCTCGGAGCGCTTCAGCCCCGTATGCTCAACTTTCTTGAGAACCACGACGAGTTGCGCCTTGCCTCCCCTCTCTGCCTTGGCAACCCTTTGAAGGCTATGCCGGCCGCAGCAGTTTCGGCCCTGTTCAACGATTCATCCTTCATGCTGTATTTTGCCCAGGAAATCGGTGACAATGCCTCAGACAGCCAGAACGGAAGGACCTCCATCTACGATATGTACAGACCTGAAGGAGTATGGCACCTCTATGCCAATATCCACGGGCTCAAAAAGCTCAAACCGTTGGAAACCAAGACTTTGGCTGCATACAAGGAGCTCCTCGCCCTCGCGCGCAAGGATGTGTTCAGGAGCGGTAAGTGCTGGGATCTGTGCTACTGCAATCCGGACCTCGACCAGGACAGACACTTCTGCTTCGTGCGCTACAATGGCTCCGAGGCCTGGCTAGTATGCTGCAACTTCTCCGACGGTCCGCTGCAGTTCGTTCCTCAGCTCCCATCCGAGTTGAAGTCCGCAATGGGATCCGCCTGCCGAAGCAACGATGCCCCTGAAATAAGCGTTTCCGCCTGGGACTACACTGCCATACAGCTATAATGCATAAAAGAACGCAAGTATTTTTGTATATTTGAATCTTGAAAACAAATATTAAATACATATGAGCAGCATTGATACCTTGTTCGGTGGACTTAAACTCAAGTCGCCAGTAATCGTCGGCAGCAACAGCCAGACAGCCTCGATTGACAAAATAGTTGAATTCGAAAAGGCAGGAGCCGGTGCCGTAGTGCTAAAATCATTATTTGAAGAAAGCATTGCGAAGGAAATCGAAACCAATATGAGCGATGAACACCCTGAGGCCTATGACTACATTTCGAATTACCTGTCAGAGAAGGTTGTCAGCGATTATCTCAGCCTGATAGCTGCAGCCAAGGCAAAGTGCTCAATTCCCGTGATTGCATCCATCGCCTGTCACACGGACGGCAAATGGGAGGAATTCGCAAAGCGCATCGAAGAGGCCGGCGCTGATGCCCTTGAACTCAATGTAATGAGTCTCAGCACTTCCCGCAACTACACCCCGGGTGATTTCGAGAAGCTTCACGAGAACATTGTTTCCAATGTAAGGGCCCTTGTCCGCATTCCTCTGATAGTCAAGCTGGGTGCAAACATCTCCAATCCTGTGGCCCTGTGCAGCAATCTTTACGCAAAGGGAGCCAACGCAGTCGTCCTGTTCAACCGCTTCTACCCTACAGACATCGACATAGACAGACTCTGCTTCACCAGCGGCAATCCGTTCACCAGCTCAGCAGACCTGTCAGGGTCGCTGCGTTGGGCCGGAATAGTCTCTGCGGCGATCAGCCAGTTGCCAGTTGCAGTCAGCGGAGGAGTCGATTCATATCGCGGAGTTGTGAAGTCCCTGCTCAGCGGTGCCTGCGCCGTAGAGGTGGCAAGTGCAATAATCAAGCAGGGTGCATCCTGGATTACAGAGGCCAATTCAGGAATAAAGGCCTGGATGGAAGGCAAGGGCTACAAAACCCTCGCTGATTTCCGTGGAGCTTTGAATGCCACCGACCCTGACAATGCCGAGAAACTCTTCAGGACCCAGTTCCTGCAGTATTTCAGCGAGGTATAATATTGCACACAATAATATAGAACACAAAGAGGAAGGCGAGTGCCTTCCTCTTTGTGGAGCATAGGGGGATCGAACCCCTGACCTTCAGATTGCGAACCTGACGCTCTACCAACTGAGCTAATACCCCGTCCGCCCTGGGCCGTATATGGCCCGTTCGGGCGATTTGCTACTAAGTCGAAAGTATCGAAAGGACGTTGATAAGTTCCTTATCTATAGGCTTATCCATCTTGATGGCCCTGGAGATAGGCACATAGACTATCTGATCGTTCTTGATGCCGACCATAATATTGCGCTGACCTTCCATCAGGGCTTCGATACTTGCCACGCCGAGTCGGCTGGCGAGTATGCGGTCCATGGCCGTTGGTGTGCCTCCGCGCTGCAGGTGGCCGAGTATGGACACCCTCACGTCGTACTGAGGATACTCCTTTCGTACGCGCTCTGCATAGTGCATTGCGCCTCCGTCCTTCTCGGATACGAGCACGATGCTGCTGTTCTTGCTCTTGCGTATTCCGCGCCCGATAAAGGTTGCCAGCTGATCGATGTCGGTCTTGTCCTCCGGAATGATGGCTGCTTCCGCTCCGGCGGCTATTGCACTGTTCTGGGTGAGGAAGCCTGCGTCCCTGCCCATAACCTCGACGAAGAAGATGCGGTCGTGGCTCGTTGCCGTATCCCTGATCTTGTCGACACATTCCATAATGGTATTCAGCGCCGTGTCGTAGCCAATGGTCGAATCGGTGCCATAGAGGTCGTTGTCAATCGTACCAGGAAGGCCGATTACAGTCACATCATGCTCACTTGCAAGCAATTGGGCTCCTGCCAGCGAACCGTTGCCTCCAATGACCACGAGCGCATCTATGCCGAACTTCTGGATATTGGCATAGGCCTTCGCCCTACCTTCCGGCGTGCGGAATTCCTGGCTCCTTGCGGTCTTGAGTATGGTGCCGCCGCGCTGTACCGTGTTGCTTACGCTCTCAGTCGTAAGTTCCTTTATATCACCGGCGATGAGACCTTCCCATCCCCTGTAGATGCCGTAGACCTTCCAGCCTTCGTAAATCGCTGCCCTGGTGACCGCCCTGATGCAGGCGTTCATTCCAGGCGCGTCTCCGCCGGAGGTCAGCACTCCTATACTGTTTATCTTCATAATGCTGCAAATTTAGAAAATCTTTCAATAAGCATATCACTTTTTTTCTCTTTTTTCCGGCATCCTAAAGAGGATATATACCGGCTGATGTATATTCGATAAGATCCCGGGGATCCAGCTTCAGCTGGAGGCCTCTCTGGCCTGCGCTGATATATATGAAATCGTAGAGCAGGGCAGATTCGTGAATGAATGTCGGGTAGGCCTTCTTCATCCCTATAGGACTGCAGCCTCCGCGTATGTATCCCGTGAGGGGAAGCAGTTCGCGCACGTGAACCATTTCGCAGGACTTGTTGCCGGAAATTTTTGCCGCCAGTTTCAAATCAAGTTCGAAGTCCCCGGGAATTACACATACGAAGATTCCGTTCCTGTCCCCTCTTAGCACCAAAGTCTTGAAAACCAAATCTATATCCTCCCCGAGTTCGGCCGCAACACTCTGAGCGCTCAGGTCATCTTCCGAGTACTCATAGGGGATAAGCTCAAATTTTATACCCGCCGCTTCGAGCAATCTTGCGGCATTTGTCTTTTCTGCCATAATATTTTCATAATTCCGTGCCTTTCTCTATATATGGCACGGTAATTGTTAATATTTTTCTTGAATAGATTTTTCATAGGTT
>SFJB01000076.1 GCA_004555145.1 Bacteroidales bacterium
CATATATACCCTCAAATACAGCCTTCACCTCAGCCGAATCGGCAGGGCAGCTGTCAGGGGCTACACCGAAACTCTCTTCTCCATATTTGTAGTGCGGGAGACTCTTCCCTGCCATCGCATAGAGGTCCCTGGATGCCTGAAGCACTCGTTTGAGGCCCTTCTCTGCCGCCTGCAGGGCTTCGTTGGAGAAGTCAAGAGTGCCGCGGTAGTGGGCCTGGAGTATGAAGAAGCGCACGGTCATAGGGCTGTAAGCCTGGGCGAGCTTCGGGTGGCTTCCCGCAAAAAGCTCAGGCAGGGTAATGAAGTTGCCGAGTGACTTGCCCATCTTCTGACCATTGATCGTGATCATATTGTTGTGGACCCAGTAATGCACTCCCTGGGTGCCGCGAGATGCCTGGTTCTGGGCTATCTCACACTCGTGGTGAGGGAACATAAGGTCCATGCCGCCTCCGTGGATGTCGAATTCGCGCCCGAGGTATTTCTCTCCCATCACCGAGCACTCAAGGTGCCAACCCGGGAAACCTTCGCCCCAAGGGGAATTCCAGCGCATAATGTGCTCCGGCTCAGCCTTCTTCCAAAGAGCGAAGTCGAAGGGAGCGCGTTTGTCGCCCTGACCGTCAAGGCTGCGGGTGCCTTCCTTGGTGTCTTCCAGATTGCGTCCGGAAAGGACTCCGTAATGGAAGTCGCGGTTGTATTTCTCCACGTCGAAATAAATGCTGCCGTTGCTCTCGTAGGCGTAACCTGCATCGAGTATCTTCTGCACGGCCTCGATCTGCTCGAGTATGTGGCCGGACGCACGCGGCTCGATTGACGGAGGTGCCACATTGAGCATACGCATAGCCTCGTGGTAGCGCAGGGTATAGGTCTGAACCACTTCCATAGGTTCAAGCTGCTCAAGCCTTGCCTTCTTGGCGATTTTATCCTCCCCTTCATCGGCATCGTGCTCCAGGTGTCCGACATCGGTAATGTTGCGCACATAGCGCACCTTGTAGCCGAGATGGCGGAGGAACTTGCTGAGCACGTCATAGGTCACTCCCGGGCGGGCGTGCCCGAGGTGAGCCTCACCATAGACTGTAGGGCCACAGACGTACATTCCGACGTGGCCAGGGTTTATGGGGACAAAGACTTCCTTGCTGTGGGAAAGAGTATTTGTTAGCCTGAGGGTTTTCATAAGAACTGATTTTAACGAATCGCAAATGTAAGAAAAATGGTATTCAAAATCAATACTCAAGCCTTATGTCGTCAATCCACATACGGGAGTCGGCGCTGCCGGTGAAATAATCTCCAAGTATGCTGGATGCGGCTGAAATCACAATGTGCGTCGGCTTGCGGGAATGGCTCCTGTATTCGAGAGGAATCTCGACCTTAACCCAATCATCGTAATCCTTCTCGGCCACGAAGCGCCCGTAGGCGATTACGGCTTCGGCATCAGGATTGAAGAAAGTGCTCTTGTCCGTGGTATTCAACTCGAGAGGGCAGTCCGGGGTACCTCCGTAAGTGCGGTAGTCCCAGTCTCCCAAGGCCACCCACACCGAGCCCCTGTCGCGGTCTCCCACTTTCACAGGATCGTCGTCAGGACAGCCGCCGAAAGTTTTGTCGGTGATGATTCCCGCCTTGTATTTGAGCCAGAGCGTGATTTTCTGCGGCCTGTGGGTAAACGGACGTCCGAGCCTGATCACTCCGCCGCTGGTGCCTATGGTGCGGTCGAACTCTCCAGAGAAGATATTTCCGGCTGCGAATTTGATGACAACGTATGCGGAAGCCATCAGCAGCGAACTCTCACCTTCCACCTTGTCGTCAGTGCACGGCATCGTAATCGTATAGGACGAGCCTACCGTAGTGGAGCCCTTGTTGCCGCTGCACCACCACTTGCTTTGGAGAGCGGGATTCAAGGATTCAGGGTCGTAGAACGAGTAATATTTGTCCGACTCCGCATTTGACCAGGTCTCGAAGCCGGAGTTCGGCAGCTGCACTTCGCTTTCGGTGCGGAAGCTGCGGGTTTCGGTGATGTCCTTGCCGCTGTAGGCGACAACTTCGTATTCCGTGTCCGCCTTAAGCTTGTCTGCCTTGGCGCTGAAGGAGCCGCCATTATGCTGTACGTCAGGCACTTCACTCCATTCCTGGGTACCCTTTTCCCTTATGCGGAAGCCGTTCTCCTGTCCTGCCACTCCCTCTGCGCCGAGCCACGCCACCTTGGTCCATACGTTCAGCGAGCTGAAGCGAACTGTGGTAGTACTCTTCTCTATGTAGATATTCCAGAGCTCTCGCACGTCGCGGTACACCAGCAATATCGTTTGCACGTTGCTGAAATCGTGGATGGTGGACGGTTCCGGGGTGTAGGCCGAAATACCCGCAGGGCCCAGCTTCAAGGACTGTATGTCGAGTTTCTTGAGATCAGCTGACGCTGCCACTTTTGCCACCACGCGGCGGTTCGCTTCATCTATCACACTTTCACCGACCTGCGAACTTATGCTGAAATGGCGCTCGATGGGTTGGGTGGTGCGTATCTCCCAGCTGTAGTCAGAATACGTGGAAAGGGTAAGCTTCAGAGTCTGCGAGAGGTCGTGCACCCCCACTATATCCCAGGATGGCTTGACCATAGGGTCAGTATAGGCCACGCTCTTGATTCTTACGTTATATATGTCCGTCGCCTCTTCCAGCACTATATCCACGACCTGCCTTTTGGAATCGATGCTCACGGATGCCGCACCCTCAACTTCAAGGGATGAGAATCCCCCCGGCACGACAGGATACGGTATGTCGTTTCTGATGCATCCTGCCAGTATCAGCAACAGGGAAATAAAGTATGACGATGTGTGCCTCATATCAGATATGAAAGGTTATGCCAAGAGCTATATCGGTGATATCCAGATAGAAACGGGCATTGGAAGCATCCCGGCGGCCTACCACTTCCCCCGCCTTGACGCAACGGGTCGAGGTGTAGGATGCCCCTCCTATGCCTATGGAGAAAAGTACGCTTACGTTGTTCATAACAAAGACCTCCAGACCTGGGTGAATGCTCAGTTTGATTTTGTCGGATACGGTATATGAATCCAGACCGTTGCCGGCATACGAAAACAGGCTGTTCCCGTGGGAATAGGGAAGTTCCAGGTCGGTAAAAAGCCCGAAGCGCCCCTTATCGTCCAGACCCATGCAGGAGCGGTAGAAGAAGGCGGCCTCAATGGAGTTGTTGTGCGCCTGCAAGTCACTCAGGCTCAAGGACAGGTCGTCACTCAGAAGGCTCAGGTCCGCGCCTGAGACCACGGCATCGGAGTTCGAGTATTTGATCTGTAAGCCCACAGCCTTGTTGTCGGCAATTGCATATGAGATTATAGGGGTGACGCTGAAAGTCTTGCCGTAGGCGTTGAAGTCCTGCAGGAGCATGAAGAACTGGCTGTCGCTGCTGGAAAGGTCGAGATAGGAGAAGGATGCTCCCAAAGCCACCTCTCCTTTCTCTATGAACAGACGCTGTTCCAGGCGGCGGCTGTAGTCGCCAAGGCTGTCCGCCTCCATAGAAGTGCCCATCTTGCGCGGTTCGCGGCGTTCGCGGGCGCAAAGCGGGAATTGCGCGAGGCAGAGCAGCAGGCTCAGGACAGTTGTCAATGTCTTTGTTCTCATCATAGTCTAAAGATAGTAATAAAGTCCTACGCCTACAGACAGGACATTGACCCTGAAATTCACCGAAGTGGTATTTCGGCTGCCGTGAAAGACCTGATTGTGGGTCTGGTCGAGATGAAGGATGCTTAGTCCGAGCATATTCACGCTGATTTCCACGGCAAAATGCTCGTCCGCAAAGGCCATCAGCCCGGGACAGATATTTATTCCGAAACTGGTGCTCTGCTCATAGGAACCGACAGGATATTCCATATTTCCATTGAGCACCTTGCCCTGCCCGAAGCCCAGGGAGAGCTGGGTCTCGTTGAACATCGCGAATCGCCTGGAATCTCCAATTGGGATATAGTTGCGGAGTATTGCCTTGGTGATGACCTTCTGGCTGAGTATATGGTAGTTGGATATATCCAGCGCAGCGTCGCCAAGATTCAGCGAAGCCTCATCGAGTTTGAACATACCCCTCTGGTACTCCACTCTCGCACCCAGGCCGAGGTTATCCTTGAGCATATAGCAAAAGGCAGGGCTGACATTCAGCCTGTAACCTACGGAATTGATTCCCTCCACGACCAGAAACTGATAGTCGTCGTTATGATGGATGGAATAGTTGCCCGTACCTCCCATCATCCAGGTCCCCTTTTTCAGATAGTCCGAGTTCCTCGAGAAATCGTAGCCGCGGTCATAACGCTGGGCCCCCGCCCGAGGGGCGAGGGTCATCAGCGCAATCAGCGTCAGAATTCTTACGGCTATTCGCATACTAGTAAATCAGTTCCACATTGTCAACCCAGAGCTTGCTGGAGTCGCAGCCGGTGAAGTAGTCTCCGTACTTGCTGGCAGCAAAGCTGATGATGATATGGGTAGGATACTTGGTAGTCGTATGATAGTCAAGAGGAATGGTGACCTGCTTCCAGACATTTGTACTGTTGTCGGCATTGGCTGTTATTTCATGTTCTCCGAAGGCTATGGTGGAAGCGTCGGTATTGAAGTCCACAAAGGTATTGGTGTCGGTGGTATTCACGAGCACAGGGCTTTCCGCATCGCCTCCGTACTTCTTGTAGTCCCAGGTACCGAGGGCCACCCTGAGGGAAGCAATGTCATAGTCGCCTTTCTGAACTTCATTCGGTGCGCCGTCTTCACGCCTGTTGATCTGGCCGCTGGAATACTTGACCCACAGCCTCATTGCCTTTGGACGGGCAGTGAACGGACGGCCGAAATATACGGTACCGCCGCTGGTGCCTATGGTAGCGCCAAACCTGCCGGAGAAGAGATTTCCTGCGGCAAATTTCAACACCACATATCTGGATTCGAGACAGGCAGACTGATTGCCGTCCATCTTTTCCACGGTGTCAGGGTATGAAATCTGCTGGCTTGCGCTTACCGTAGTGGAGCCTGCGTTACCGCTGCACCACCACTTTTTCTGCAGACTTGCATCCTCGGAATCAGGGTCATAGTAAGAGTAATATTTGCTGCTCTCCACACCTGTCTTAGTGGTCTCGAAACTGTTGTTCGGGACCTGAGGCGTGGCTTCGGTGGTGATGGTGGAAACACCGTCTATCACTTCCTCCTGAGCGTTGTCGTTTCTCTTGACAACCAATCTGTATTCGTAGGTGCTTGCGCCTTCAAGCCCACTGATTTCAGAGCTGTAGCTGCCTTCGGAAATGCGGCTCGCCGCTGCGCTGCGGGTCCAGTTTTCGCTTCCCTGAAGTCTATATTCGAAATACACCTCCTGGCTGTACTCCCCCTCATCGACATCGGCATAGGCGGTGAAGCTGCTGCCCCAGACTTCATACTTTCCGGTGGCGGAGATGCCGGTAGAGACAGGCACGAACACTATGTCATCGTAGATGGTGTCGATGCTTTCATCTACCACTATGTCAACGCTGACAAGACCGTTCTTTTCCACATAGGTGAGGGCAAGCTTATATCTCTTTCCTCCCTCCACGGCAGGAATCTCTCCCGTTTTGGTAAAACTCTCCCCGTCAAGGGTGCCGCTGAAACTCCAGTAGAGCGAAGGCTCGAAAGCAGAGGAGATAAAGAACCCATCCTTGCCGCTGTCGCCCGGGCCATACACCAGCTGGCTGGACGCATCGTCGCGGCTCAGACCCACGGTGCAGCTGTAACTGTCCCCGAAATACTGGGCAAGCGAAGCGTCAAAACTGATATTGGATACGATGCTGCATACTTTTGCAGCCACGGATACAGCCGTGTTCCTGTTGGCGCTGATGGTGAAAGGGCTGCTACCCTTGTAGCTCTTCTGCTCCCAGGACGCAGTCGCCGGGTTCTCTTTGGCCGCCTCTCCGGCAAGTACGTCGACTCTGTATGAATCGGCGGGGAGATAGATATCCGAAGGCATCTCAGAGTATTTGTAATGTCTTACCATTCCCGAGAAATCAGCCTTGTAAATGCGCACGTCAGCGTTTGCCAGGAGTTCGTCCGCGCTCATCGCGGCTTTGGTCATTTCAGTTGTGAGAGTCAGGGACAAGGAACCGGAGCCCTGCTCGAACTGATTCTGGCAGGACATCATTCCGAATGCCGCCACACTTGCAATCATCAAAATACTTTTCTTCATAATCTCGCCTCCTCTTATTTAACAACTACAAGTACAATGTCTATGCTGTTCTTGCATCCCAGCTTGTCCGTCACGTTCATAGTGAAGGTGTGGGTGCCCGGGAAGGCAAGCAGCGGAGTCTGGGCATTCGAAAGGTCGAATACGATGCTGGTCTGTCCGCTGAGCTCGGATCCGTGAGGGAAAGGAACGATGTCGAAAATGCCCATCGCCGCCTCAGACGGATTGACGAGGTCAAGGTGAGAACCGCCCACCGTAGCCACAGAACCCATAAAGTCTTCATTGGTGGAGGCAATGTCCACGGTGAACTTGAGCACTCCGTTAGGAACTATGGCATTCATGGTGAAGTTGAACGAGCCGGCTTCAGCAGGAACGGTAACCGGAGAGCTGATATCATAAGCGCAGGTGCTTTCAAGCCTGATGCCGCCGTCGCCAATCGGGGCGTTAGGGTCATTTCCGTCGCCATCCTCTTGGCCCGGAACCTCGGTAGTGAGCTCTATGTCGGCCACGAGACCGTCTATCTCGACGCCTATGGTGGCAGATCCGCTCTCGTCAACCTTCTTCATAAAGGTGATTACGTGCATCGAACGCGCCTTGACTCCGGTGACCGTTGTGGTCATTTTCTGGGTCTTGTTCTCGATGCTGCCCTTGAAAGTGACGGTCATGGTGCTCTCATCCGACCTTACGGCAAAGTAACCCACGTTGCGGTCATAATTCGGCTTTCCATTGTTGTAAGTCAATTTGTAGTCCAGTGGCGCGCCGGCAGACACCTCGACAGAAGCGTTGCCATCTCCTGTAACCATAGCAAGGAAGTCATCGTTATACCCCACAGTAACCGCACACTGGAGCAGTGTGCAGGTGACGGTGCCAAGCGCAGTCGTCTCACCGGCAGTTATGGTGAAAGGAAGCGATGCCCCATAGACAGGAGTTGAGAATTTGGCATCCGGAACCTCGGAGGCGCTTGAGCGCACATTCATAACATACTCTCCGGCAAGCAGTGCAATCTTGTCTCCATTGCCCTTGACGGAGCCGTAGCTCCCTTCCCAGACCTTTGCGTCGGCAGAATCATATATGTAGATCATATAGCTGTTGTCAGCCGGATCGGCCTTGGTAGTAATCATTTCCTCGGAATACTCTATGTCGAGACTGCTCAATGACAGGGTACCCTTGAGCTCTTCGCCTTTGTTGTATTCGAACTTGTCATCCACGCAGGATACAAGGCTGAGCGCCGCAAGCGCGATGCTGAATATTCTTATAGTCTTCATAATTCTATTCGTTTATATCCACCTGGCCTAATTCCACGTCAGTGACGCTATCGTCAAAGCTGATGCTTATTGTCCCGGAGCCGATATTCGGGGCATCGATCTTTAACGTGTAGCAGCTGGCGGAATTGAGATTCTTGAATTCCACGTTCACGAGGCTCTGCTCCTTGCCCGCCTGATTGGTCAGGGTGCCGGAGAGGGAAAATCCGGTAGCATCGACAAAAGCGGCCCTGGTCTCTCCCTTGACAAAATGGATGGATGTGCCGGCCTGGGTGGTGAGGGTAAAACTGTAGTCGCTGTAGTAGTTTCTGAACGCATCCGTGGTCGCAATCTTCACGAGGCAGTTTGCGAGCTTCACCGTGACGGTGACGGTTTTAGGATTCGCATCCGTGATGGCAAAAGCCTCCGAACCTTCGAAACAAGGCTTGTCGAAGCCTTCCTCCAGGCAGGAACCATAAAGCGCCTTTGCGGTATAGTTTCCAAGACGCAGGGTCAGAGGCTCACCGGCAACGGCGGGCGTGGTGTCGTCATTGGAGTCCACAACGGAAAAGTTGAAGGCACTCGCCTGAGGAAGTGCGGTGTAGTCCGATACGGAAGATTTAGTCGAAACGTCCATCAAATCGTCTTGCGCTTTCAGTTGGAGACAGAGCGTTCCTGTCCCCTGACCTTGCTTGGTGCAGGCCGGCAAGAGGGCAATCGCCGAGAGTAGCGCGATCGCCAGTTGGAATTTCCTGTTTTTCATTTTGTTATTGTTACTTTTATATTGTCAATGTATAGCCAGTAGGTACCGTTGGTTCCTAACCAATTATGCTCCGGGGCGGTCCTAATCGAAAGTCTCTTACTTGAGTCCATATCATCGAGTACCAGCTCGTATGTCTTGTCTATGTTGGTATAGGAACCTGTAGTCTCATTAATATAGAATGAAGCAGGGAAGGTTCCGCTTTCACTGCCGCTCTTCAAGGCACCGG